>JBBSIY010000196.1:0-6844 GCA_038257785.1 Lysobacterales bacterium | reverse complement strand
GTTGCACGCTGGGACGGTAACGCTTGGAGCAGTTTAGGCGCAGGCGGTGCCAATGGGGTTGATTTCAGAGTCCGTGCCCTTGCGCTGTCCGGCAGCGATCTCTATGTCGGCGGTGGCTTCACTGAAGCGGGCGGCACGCTTGCCAGTCGCGTGGCGCGCTGGGACGGAAACGATTGGTCCAGCCTAGGCGCCGGCATCGCCGGTGGCGAGTTAGTGAATGACGGCGTTTACGCCCTTGCGGTGTCCGACAGCAAGCTTTACGCCGGCGGCCTGTTTATCGAAACGGGCGGTGGTATGCCAGTCAACTACGTTGCGGTATGGAACGGCAGTGAGTGGACGAGTTTGGGTACCGGAAGTGAGAATGGAGTGAGTGGCAGCGTCCGCGCCCTCGCGGTATCCGGAAGCGAGCTGCACGTCGGTGGCTTATTCAGCGGTGCCGGCGGTCGCGCGTCATTGCGCATAGCGACTTGGGATTCTGCATCCGTTTTTTCCAACGGCTTCGATTGAAATTTGATTGTCGACTCTGGGGCCTTAGGTCTGCAGCGACTTTGCGCAGAGGCAAGCTCTAAAATCGAGTGCTGAAACGCTTGTTTCTAGTGCTAGTCCCGCTCTCGGTGACACCAAGGTAAGGCCCGAATGGGTCGAGCTGAGCCAGTAAAATTTCTACCGTTGGTAGTCCACTTTAAACAGCGAGGCGGGTGAGATTGATTGGCCAAGATTGTTGAGTGCCCTAGTAGCAGGCGCTCAACGCGTTGGCATCACATAAGCGCCTAGATCAAGCCACCCCACGCGCCCACGGGCTGAGCTTTAACAGCTGCTCTGGACTGGGGTCCACGTTGGCGGCTTCGATCAGCGGGGCGGTGGTGCCAACCAGCACCGACTGCTGACGCTTGGAGCGGAATACTGGATAGAACAGCTGCACCCACCATTTTTCCGGTCCGAACACCACATCGTCATACAGGCCTGAGCGCGCAGGATAGCGGCGGGTGATGTGGGCGGTGCCGAACAGCACGTCCCAGAAAAACAGCAGATTTCCGTAGTTGCCTTTGTAATAGCCGATGCCGTCGTTCTGCGTCATCGCGTGATGCGCAAAGTGGGTGGCCGGGGTGGAGATGGTGCGCTCGACGATCCAGGCGAGCGGGTGCAGCCAGCGGTGGCGATACAGCACGGCATCCCAACGCACCTCGCTGTGCGCGCCGAAAATCACCAGCATCTTGAGCAGTACGTACCACGGGAAGACCGAGCCAAGTCCCAGAAATACTAGGAACGCGCTAATCCAGATTCCCGGCATCATCGCGTAGTAGAAAAAGTTGTTGCGATAGACGACGCGAATGCTCATGTACGGAGCTGAGTGGTGGGCGCGATGCAGCGGCCACATCAGCGGCGAGTGTGAGGCGCGATGCCACCAATATTGAGTGAGGTCATCACCGAGCAGCAGCAAACCCACCATCGCCCATACAGGGAGGTGCGCCAAGCTGCCCGCTTGCTCGGGCACATAGCGCGCGGCCAATGCGCCGACCAGCAGAAGGATGCCGGGATACACGACGCCGGC
Organism: Lysobacterales bacterium; assembly: GCA_038257785.1. Classification (GTDB taxonomy): domain Bacteria; phylum Pseudomonadota; class Gammaproteobacteria; order Xanthomonadales; family Xanthomonadaceae; genus JANNWF01. The sequence goes on along the minus strand of JBBSIY010000196.1, from coordinate 5,292 downwards.
GAACAGCATGGTCATGACGCCTTCAAGCGGCGCGTCTTCGCGGGTTTCATGCGCGCTGTGGAAGCGCCCGCGCAGCAGCTCGGCAATCGCGAAGCCCAAGAAGATGGTGAGAATGACCAGGGGAGTGTGCGTTGAAATCCAGTGCAGCATGGTGCTCCCTCCCAAGATGCAAGCCTGCTGCAAGTGTGGACACCCGCGGCCGCGCTGGCGATGATCACAGGTCGGTAAATTGATGATCGGAGTGCGCGTGGCGAGCGGTACCACCACATCGATTAGCGTGCGATTTCTGGTGGCGCTGCTGGATCAAGCCGGCAATCCGCCGGATGCGCTGCTGCGCGATGCGGGCCTCTCGCGTGAGCAGCTGGGCTCGCCCGAGCTGCAGTTTCCTTTGGAGGCTTTTGATCGACTTTGGGCAGATGCTGCCGCCTTGCAACCGGCGATCGGCTTGCGTCTGATCGATAGGTTTCCGCCCGGCCAGATGCATGTCGTGACCCATCTGGCGCTGCGGTCCGCCACGGTCGGTGAAGCCCTCGCGGCAGTCGTGCGCTTTATGGCTGTCAACGATTCTGATGATCAAATGATGCTTGAGGTGGACGCCGACGTTGCGACGCTTTGCTATGCCAATCCAAAGCTCATCAATGGGGCGCGGCGCAATCCGTGGATCGTCGAACACTTTTTAAGCATGACGTGGGTGTTCTTGTGCGGCGCCTGCGCGCGTGAGCTGCCGCTCGATCAGGTGCAGTTCATGGCTCCGATGCAGTCCGCAATGAGCGACTATCGCGAACGGTTTGGCCGCGACCCTGGGTTCGGCGAGGATCGCAATGCGTTGATATTTGGGCGTGACGCCTTGGACTGGCCGCTGCTGACGCACGATCACTATCTGCTCAGCATTCTCGAGCGATTTGCCAGCGAGCATCTGCCGGCGGCGGCGCAGTCAATCAGCGATCAAGCACGCGATGTCTTGCGCCGCGGCTGGCTCAGCGGCGAGCCGCCGACGCTGGCGCAAACGGCCAGCGCCTGCGGCGTTGGCAAAGATGCGTTGCGCAGCCGACTCGCCGACGCGGGTCTCAGCTTCCGTCAGCTAAAAGATGATGCGCGCCGCGATCTCGCCAAGGTGCATCTTGCGGGTCGCTTGTCGATTGGTGAGATTGCCTACCTGCTCGGCTTCTCAGAACCCGCCGCGCTGCAGCACGCAGTGAAGCGCTGGTTCGGCGTGTCGGCAGGTGAATTCAGAAAGCGGCACGCGGTGACGTAGCCGTGTGTCGTCAGGGTGTGTCGTCAGGGCGAGTCGTCGCGGTGTGGCGTAGGCGTGTGACATAGCCGTGTGACGGCGCGTAGGCAGCGCTGAGTGGAGCGTTGCCATACGTGCAGGGCAGCGCCGATGCCTGCACCGCTAAACTAGACAGCCATCTATTCGATCAGCCTGATGTCCGACCCTATTCGACTTGCCCGCCGCGTTGCCGAACAGCTCAGCTGCACGCGTGCCGATGCCGAGCAGTACATCAAGAACGGCTGGGTGCTGGTCAATGGCGAAGTGATCGAGTTGCCGCAGCATCCGATCACCGATGAGCGGGTCGAACTGCATCCCGATGCGCGTCTTGAGCCAGTGGAGCCAGCGACCATCCTGCTGCACAAACCCGCGGGTCACGACTTTGATCAGGGCGACCAGCCTGCTGCTGAGCTAGTAACACTCGCCTCGCATTGGATTGATGACGCTTCTGGCGTGCGTCCGCTACAGCGTCATTTTCAGCATCTCTCTGCGCTGGTGCCGCTCGATGCGAATGCCAGCGGCCTAATGGTGCTCAGTCAAGACGACCGCATTCGACGTCGTCTCACGGAAGAGGGCAGTCGGATCGAGCACGAGTATCTCGTCGAGGTCAGCGGCGAGATCGCGCCCTATGGCTTGCATCGACTTCAGCACGGTCTGAGCGTTGCCGGGCGCGCGCTTTCGCCTTGCAAAGTCAGCTGGCAAAACGAGACGCGCCTGCGCTTCGCCATCAAAGGCGCACGCGAGGGTCAGCTGCATGACATGTGCAAACAGGTCGGCCTTGAGGTGGTGTCGATACGTCGCCTGCGTATTGGCAGCGTACCGCTAGGCAAAGGTCCGACCGGCGCAATGCCGCCCGGGCAGTGGCGCTATTTGAACGTCGGCGACCGCTTTTAAGAGTGTGTTGTTTCAAATACTGATGGCGACGACGCGTCTTAGAACGCTCATGGCTATCGACCAAGCGACGACACCTTTCCGATGACCCAGCCAAGTCTGCCAATCCGCATCATGCAGATGCTTCGCGAGCTGCACGTGCGAGGCTATGCGTCGCTGTATCTCTACTCCGGCCTGTCGCCCAGCGGTGGCCATTGGCGCTATGCGATCGGCGTCATCGTCGATGGCGAATGGCCGAAAAATGCGCACGTCGTCAGCGGCAGCGTCGGCTCGACCGGTACGCCGCCGTGGTGTGATCGATTGGTCGTTGATGCGAGCTCGCTGGCGGATGCGTTTGAGACGTTCTACGGCGAAAAGCTAGTCGAAGCAAAGACGCCCAACGCCGAGTTCACGCGCTGGTACGCAGACACGCTAGACACGCTGGCGGAAGCACAACCGCTGGTGTTCTTTGCTGACTTTCCGGCACCTCATGCAGCACTGCTTAAAGCTGCACCTGGCTACGTCGGCAGGTATTAACGCTGCCCCCCTACATATCGCGCGTTAGATCGTGAGCGTGATCATCGACCTCGCGTGGGCCGCCGGAGGTCCACGGCAGGCGGCTGGTCGAGCGCTCAAGCATGCGCCGCACCCTAGGTGATTCATCGCCGCGATGCAGCGCGCGCAGGCGCTCTGGAACCACGGCGTCATCCTGCGTGATGCGGCTGTTGTGGCGTAGATAATCAAGCCAGGTCGCGGTCTTGTAGCGTTCGATCCAGACGCGCGGCTCATGCAAATCACGCAGCAGGGCCCATTGATGCGCACCGTCACGCCGACGTATCCGCCGGCGTTCCGCCATCGCATTGAGGAAGTCGATGATGTCGGCTTCGTCGATGATCCATTCGATGGTCACGATCACTGGGCCTGACCGCGGCTCTACCGGCACTGCCGTTTGCGGCTCATGGTGCTGGCGCAGCGGATCAAGGTTGAGATGCGCCGACTGCGGCAGCGGCAGTCGCCAGCCGATGGCAGCGCTTGCGAGCAGCGCACAGGCAGCAGCGAGCAGCGCGCTATCGACTCCGCGCGCTTCGGCCATCCAGCCCCACAGCCAGCTGCCGCTCGCCAAGCCGCCAAACGCCGCCATCTGATACAACGCCAGAGCGCGCGCAACGACCCAGCGCGGCACCGATAGCTGCACGGCGACGTTGAAAGTCGACAGCGCCAGCACCCAGCCAGCGCCCGCTATGAGCATCGCAAACGCGGTCAATGCGAAGACGCTGCTGGTGGCAGAAACGACGAATGCGAGCGCCGCGCCGACGCTCGCCCAGCGCACGATCGCCTCGGTCGAAAGACGCTCGCGCAGCTTGGCGCTGCCAAGCTGCGCGAGCGTCTTTCGACCGAGGCGATCGAAAGACGCTCGCGCAGCTTGGCGCTGCCAAGCGCCGCCACCACCGCACCCACGCCACACGCGCCCAGCAACAATCCGTAAACCAGCGCACCACCGTTGACCAGACGTGAGGCGATCAACGGCAGCAGCGCCAGAATGCCGCCTGCGCCGATACCGAACACCACGCTGCGCAGCAGAACGGTTCTGATCGACGGTGACAACATGCCGTAGCGCATACCGGCGGCCATCGCGCTTAGCAGCCGCTCGCGCGGCAGCAGGCGCGGCTCGCGGATGGGGTGCCAGCGCCAAAGCACCGTAATCAATGCGACGTAGCTAAATACATTGACGAAAAACGCGGCGGCCGCACCCGCACTGGCGACGATGGCGCCGCCAATCGCTGGGCCCGTGCTGCGCGCCAGATTGAAGCCCATGCTGTTCAACGCGACGGCTGCCGGCACCTGCGTGCGCGGCACCATGTCCTGCACCGAAGCCTGCCACGCCGGCGCATTGAAGGAGCCTCCGCAGCCAATCAAAAACGTGAACATCAGCAGCAGCCACGGCGTCAGAACGCCGAGCCATGCACACACCGCCAGCGCAATCGATACCAGCAGCATGAAGGCCTGCGCGCAGAGCATTACCCGACGTCGATCGAGGCTGTCAGCAATAGCACCGCCGAGCAGCGAAAACAGCACCACCGGCAGCGCGACTGACGTTTGCACCAGCGCCACCATGCTGGCCTGACGCGTCATCTCCAGCATCAACCAAGCGGCACCCACCGACTGGATCAAGCTGCCAAAGTTGGAGACCAGACTCGCCAGCCAGACATTGCGGAAAACCGGCAGACGTAAGGGCGAGAGAGCAGAGGCCGATGTTTGCATGGGCGGAATTGTACGGATTGGGCGAGTCAGGTCAGACTGCGATGACTCGGCTCGGCTTGCGTAGCCTGCGTCTGACGTTGAATATCCATCACGCGCAATCGCAGCATTCGTCCGCCTGCCACCGGCCAGTCGATCGCCTGTCCAAGCGAGAGTCCAAGCAGCGCGCTGCCGACCGGGGTAAGAATGGAGACGTAGCCTTTGTCGACGTTGGCCTCGTGTGGGTAAACCAAGGTAAGCGTGTGCTGCTTGCCGGTGGCTTCGTCGGCACATTTCACGATAGAACCCATCATCACGATGTCGCCTGACATCGCCGCCTCGTCGACAACATCGGCGCGCAGCAGCTCCTCCATCAGCTGGACCGCTGCCGGCTGACCAGCGCGCGCGGGCGCATCCAACAGTTGCTCAAGGCGAGTGAAATCACGATTAGAAACGGTCAGGCTCGGGGGCGGCACGCCGCTATGGCTGCTGGTCGTCATGAAGTGCTCCAATTGGTAGGTGAGTTCAAAAGCAAAACGGGCAGCGCGTTTCCGCGCCGCCCGTTTAGTTTTGGTTGTGAGGGGACCGTAGCCCGAACCCGTCAGAGATTCAAGCAGCGCACTTCTCTCCGCTATCGCGCGGTTAATAAACCACCGCCGCATCACGAGCCTGATCGCTTCAAACTGCCTTTTCGCGTTCGGCGACACGCTCATTCGACAGGGCTAAGTAACGCGGACGATTCCGGCGTGAATTAGCCACGTGCCGCAAACTGTGAGAGGCAGCCTTCAGTGCGACCGGATTCACTGGGCGCAAAGTCGGCTGCTACTTAGCGGCTGCTCAGCGCGGCACCTTGATTGTGCAGCTGCTCTAGCCCGCTCGTGCGATTGCGGCCCTCCTGCTTGGCGCGATACAGC
>JBBSIY010000195.1:0-6872 GCA_038257785.1 Lysobacterales bacterium | reverse complement strand
CTGCTGCTCGTGCGCTTGACAGCCTAGACGCCGCCGTCGATCTCGCGCTCGATCACGCCGGTGCATCGCTAGTGGTTGCCGCACCGCTAGGCTTGGGCAAGCCGCATCGCCTGCTCAACGCGCTGTATCGTCGCATCGCGGCTGATCCGGCACGTTCGATGCGGATATCGACCGCTCTGTCGTTGACACCGCCGAGCGCCAGCAGTGACTTAGAACGACGCTTTCTGAAGCCATTCGCTGAGCGCCATTTCGGTGCCGATTTCGAGTCCTTGGCGTGGGTCACTGCGCAGCGTGCCAACGCGCTGCCGAACAACATCCAGGTCGAAGAGTTTTACTTACAGTCGGGCGCCTTGTTGAATGCACGTTCGGCGCAGCGCAGCTACACCAGCATTAACTACACGCATGTCGCCCGCGCTATGGCCAGTCGCGGGGTCAACCTCATCGTGCAGCTGGTGGCCGGCGATCCCGAATCGGGTCGGCTGTCGCTGAGCTGCAATCCAGATGTGACGCTTGATCTGCTCGATGAGATCGCACGCCGCGGCCTCCCGCGGCCGATGCTAATCGCCGAGGTGCATCCAGATTTACCTTTCATGGATGGCGACGCCGCGGTCGAGCGCGAGTTTTTTGACGCGGTGCTGACCCTGCCCAACCAAGCACCCAAGCTGTTCGCGCTGCCGCATCAGCCTGTGTCCGACGTCGAGTACGCCATCGGCTTTTATGCCAGCACGCTGGTGCGCGATGGCGGGACCCTACAGATTGGCATCGGCGCGCTGTGCGATGCGCTTTCGCACGCGCTGCGCCTGCGCCATACGCGCAACCCTGAGTACCGCGCATTGTTGGAAGTGATTGCGCCGGAGCTGCATCGCTCGGCGCTGCATTCCGCATGGGGTGGTTTAGGCGAGTTCGCCAGCGGCCTGTTTGGCGCCAGCGAAATGATTACCGACGGCTTTATGCATCTGGTCGAGTGCGGCGTGATCAAGCGGCGCGTCATCAATGACGTGGCGCTGATGCGGCGCGTGGTCGAAGGCGTCGCCAGCGACTGCGACCTGGCGAAGGTCGAGCACGAAGGCCAGTATCTACAGGCGGCGTTTTTTCTAGGCTCCAGCGACTTTTACCGCTGGCTGCGTGAGCTGCCGCGCGGCAAGCGTGCGGCCATCGGGATGACGCGCGTTTCGGCCATCAATCAGCTATACGGCGGTCGCGAAACGCTAGATAGCCTGCAGCGACGCGACGCGCGATTCTTCAACACCTGCATGATGGCCACGCTGCTCGGCGCTGTTGCCTCCGACGCACTGGAAGACGGCCGCGTGGTGTCGGGCGTGGGCGGTCAGTACAACTTTGTGGCGATGGCGCACGCGCTTGAGGAAGGTCGATCCGTGCTGATGTGTCGATCGACGCGTGAAGACGGCGGCGGGCTGAGCTCCAACATTCTTTGGAACTACGGCCACACCACGATTCCGCGCCACCTGCGCGACATCGTTATCACCGAGTACGGCATCGCCGATCTGCGCGATCACTCGGACGAGGACTGCGTTAAGTCGATGCTGGCGATCACCGACGCACGGTTCATCGATGCGCTCGCCGAGCGCGCAAAAAAGTCAGGCAAGCTCGCGCTGGATTTCTACCTACCCGAGTCATGGCGCGAGAACACGCCCGAGCGTTTAAGTGCGCGCCTGCGGCCCTATCGTCAGACCGGCCTGCTGCCGGCGTATCCATTGGGCAGCGACTTCACCGAGGTGGAGCAACGTCTGGTCCGCGCGCTTGGCTGGCTGCGCACACGAACGCGCACACGATGGGCGCGCTTGCGGCTGATCGCGCAAGCGTTAACCAGCGGTGGCGCGCGCGACCACGAAGCCTTGCAGCGCATGGCGCTGTCAGCGCCGAACGGAATCAGTGAGCGCATCACGGCCAGGCTGGTTGCGATGGCGCTGCGGCAGTCGGCGCAGGAAACGATATGAAGAAATCAACGCTGGCCAAACAGCAGTTGCTGGCAGCGATGCTGGCCTTCTCAGCATTCGCTGTTGGCGCGCAAGCTGATCGTAAACAGGCTGTCGTCACGCAGGCTGTCGTCACGCAGGCGACGCCGACCGTGTTGGCCAGCGGACTTGAGCAGCCATGGTCGCTGGCGTTCCTGCCCGACGGCCGCATGCTGATGACAGAGCGCGCCGGCCGGCTACGCGTATTTGCCGACGGCGCACTTCAGCCAGCCCCGATCAAAGGGCTTCCGCCGATGCACGTCGCTGGCCAAGGCGGGCTGCTCGACGTCATGCCAGCGACGGACTTTGCCGAAAGTGGCTGGATCTATTTCAGCTATGCACACGGCACCCATGCGGCCAGCACGACGCGGCTCGCGCGCGGCAGGCTGGTCGATGACGCACTGCATGACGTGCAGGTGTTGTTCTCCGCGCTCCCCGAGCGCGCCACCTCAGTGCACTACGGCGGCCGTATGGCGTGGCTTGCCGATGGCACGCTGCTGCTGACCTTGGGCGATGGGTTCGACTATCGCGAGCGCGCGCAGTCGCTGGCTGATCATTTAGGCAGCATCGTGCGACTGCACGCGGACGGCAGCGTGCCCGCCGACAATCCGTTTGTCGGTCGCGCCGATGCGCGGCCGGAAATCTATAGCTATGGCCATCGCAACGTGCAGGGCATCGTGGTGATTCGCGATGACAACGGCGTCGAGCAGATTTATGCCCACGAACACGGCCCGCGCGGTGGCGATGAGCTCAATGTCATCCGCGCTGGCCGCAACTACGGCTGGCCGCTGGCAACCTATGGCGTTGACTACAGCGGCGCGAAAGTTAGCCCGTTTACTGAGGCAGCCAACACCGAACAGCCGCTTCTACACTGGACGCCAAGCATCGCCCCGGCGGGACTCGCGTATTACAGCCAGGCCGGTGCGCCGAGCTGGCAAGGCAGCTTCTTTGTCGCCGCGCTCGCTGAAAAAAGTTTGCGTCAGGTGCGCTTAGGCGCGGATGGCCGCATCGAACAAACCCTGATGTTGACGGACCGTCAGCAGCGGCTGCGCGATGTGCGCGTCGGTCCGGATGGCGCGCTTTATTTGCTCACCGACGGCGACAGCGCTGAGCTGTTGAGGCTAGCGCCGCCTTAGATCGAGCGAGGCAAGGCGCATGGCGGGCAATCCGCACACTGTTGGTGCTAGCGATTGCACCACGAATGATCTTTCTGGCGTAGGCTGTTCCCTTTTTTGGTGCGCACCACAAACTTCATTCACTTGCTCATTACCAATATCAATAACTTAGCGACGGCACCGCTTTGGCACGCGGCTTGCTGCACCGCAACGCACAAACTTGTCCATCTGCCCGGAGCCTCCTGTGTCTATCGAAAACTGCCTCAAGATCGCCAAAGACAACAACGTCGAGTTCATTGACCTGCGTTTCGCCGACGTGCGCGGCGTGCAGCATCACGTCACGTTTCCGGCGCGCGTGCTCGAGCCCGAGCTGTTTGAGGAAGGCAAGATGTTCGACGGCTCGTCGATCTCAGGCTGGAAAGGCATCAACGAATCCGACATGGTGCTGATGCCGGACGCCGCCACCGCCTTCATCGATCCGTTCACCGCCGATCCCACCATGGTGCTGCTCTGCGACATCCTTGAGCCCGCCACCATGCAGGGCTACACCCGCGATCCACGCAGCGTTGCCAAGCGCGCCGAGGCCTATTTGAAGTCCACCGGCCTGGCCGATCAGGCGTTTTTTGGTCCCGAGCCAGAGTTCTTCATTTTTGACTCGGTGCGTTTCAAGAACGAAATGTCCGGCTGCTCGTTTGAGGTCGGCAGCGAGGAGGCTCCGTGGTCGTCAAACAAGTCGTTTGAAGGTGCCAATTCCGGCCATCGTCCGACCGTCAAAGGCGGCTACTTTCCAGTCAGCCCGGTCGACTCGCTGCACGACATGCGCGCTGAAATGTGCAAGGTGTTGGAATCGCTCGACATCGAAACCGAGGTCCATCATCACGAAGTCGCCGGCCCCGGCCAGTGCGAAATCGGCACCAAGTTTTCAACCCTGGTGAAGAAGGCTGACGATCTGCTGACGATGAAGTACGTCATCAAGAACGTCGCCCATCGCAACGGCAAAACGGCTACCTTCATGCCCAAGCCCATCGTCGGCGACAACGGTTCCGGCATGCACGTGCATCAGAGCCTCGCCAAGGCCGGCGTCAACCTGTTTATGGGCGATGGCTACGGCGGCTTGAGCCAAACCGCGCTGTGGTACATCGGCGGCGTGTTCAAACATGCGCGCGCGATCAACGCCTTTACCAACTCCACCACCAACAGCTACAAGCGGCTGGTGCCGGGCTATGAAGCGCCGGTGATGCTCGCCTACTCGGCGCGCAATCGCTCCGCCTCTTGCCGCATTCCGTTCGTCACCAATCCAAAGGCGCGGCGCATCGAAATGCGCTTCCCGGACCCGATGAACTCCGGCTACCTCACCTTCACCGCGCTGATGATGGCCGGCCTCGACGGCATCTTGAACAAGATCGATCCGGGTCCGGCGATGGACAAGGATCTGTACGACCTGCCGCCAGAGGAAGAGAAGCTGATCCCGCAGGTCTGCAGCTCGCTGGATCAGGCGCTGGAAGCACTCGACGCCGACCGCGATTTCCTCAAAGCCGGCGGCGTGATGACCGACGACTTCATCGACGGCTACATCGCCCAGAAGATGCAGGAAGTCACCAAGTTCCGCGCCGCCACGCATCCGCTTGAATATCAGATGTACTACAGCCTGTAAGTCCCGTGCGCTAAGAATCAAAACTTAGCGCACCCTTCGACAAGCTCAGGGCGAACGGATGAGGCGCGAATCCGCTCGTAGTGAGCTCATCGACTTCGGTGCGAGCGGCTGACACGAAGTTCCGCTCGTGGTGAGCTTGTCGAACCATGAGCGGAATGAGCAGCTGACAAACTGTGCATCCGAACGGTAAGAAAAAAAACGCCCGCATATGTCTTGTGGGCGTTATCTTTTGGAGGGCGGTCCACCTTCTTGTAGCAAGGATGGCGATGAGCGCTAGCTAGCTGCCCGCACTCTCCCGTTGATAAAGATATTTCTGAAACCCAACAAAAGTCTCGCGAATCTGCGCCGGTGAACCAAGCGCGACCGCAGCGTCGGCGATGCCGTTGTACTTCAGTCGCAGCAGCGGGGTGAGTTTCTCCATGTCGAGCTCGTCAACGCCTTCATCGACGTAGTGACCCAGCACGAAATCCACTAGCTCAAGGTGGCGATAGCTTTTGTAAGTCGCGCTTACTGCAGCTTTCGCGCGTATCGCGCGTTCGCTGCGCGGGATTGGCGGCTTCGTATAGGCGATGTACGCCAGCACGTCGAACAGGTCGCTGTCTTCGGCCTCGATAGCCTTCTGCATCTGCTGCAAGGCGTCGCGGCCAAAGCCTTTCTCAGCCAAGCCTTCGAGCAGCTTCTTCCGCGTTTCTGGCTCGCTCCACAGCGCGCGCAGCTGATCTTCATCGCGGAAGAATTCCGGCAGTGCGCCGAACAAGCTTTCCATAAACTGAGCCGCCGACATCGGTCGGCCGTCCGCACTGAAGAACATCGTCGCCACCATGCTTTGAATGCGGCGCTCTTTGCCATCGGCCAATTTCACGATGGTCTTTTTGATGCACACACAGGGGCGCTGACCGCACGTGTCGCAAGGTGGCTTTTCGCAGGCGCAGGGTGATTGGCCGCACTTCGTACATTCACCGGTAACGGGCCTTTCGCAGGTGCATGGCGACTGCCCGCAGCGTTTACAGGTCTCAGGTTCCTGCGGTTCGCCATCCCATTCCGGATCGCTGAAATGGTGATGCGCCTTCACGAAGTCGACCACCGTGAAGTAGTCCTTGCCGTCGTACAGCCGAGTGCCGCGACCAATGATCTGCTTAAACTCGATCATCGAGTTGATTGGCCGCAGCAGTACGATGTTGCGCACGTTGCGCGCATCCACGCCGGTTGAAAGCTTTTGCGACGTGGTCAGGATGGTCGGGATGGTTTTTTCGTTGTCTTGGAAATCGCGCAGTGATTGTTCACCGCGTGCGCCATCGTCAGCGGTGACCCTCACGCAGTAAAACGGATCGGTGCTTTTAGCGATTTGGTTGATCAGATCGCGAATCAATAATGCGTGGGCCTGCGTGGCGCAGAACACCAGCGTCTTCTCGCGCTGATCGATCATCTGCATCAACTGGCGAACGCGATATTCCTCACGTTCGCGGATAAAGATGATCGTGTTGAAATCGCTTTCGACATAGCGCTTGCCCGGCACCACCTCGCCTTGAATTACTGCGTCGTCGGGCGTGTAGAGATAGTCGTCCAGCGTGGTCGCAAACTGCTTGACCCTAAACGGCGTCAGAAAGCCGTCGTTGATGCCTTCTTTCAGCGAATAGCTGTACACAGGCTCGCCGAAGTAGGCGTAGGTATCGGCATTGCTCACGCGCTTGGGCGTCGCGGTTAGGCCCAGCTGCACGGCAGGTTGGAAGTACTCCAAAATCTCGCGCCAGCTGCTCTCGTCCTTAGCACCGCCGCGATGACATTCGTCGATGATGATGAAGTCGAAAAAGTCGGGTGGATAGTCACCGAAGTAGGGCGAAGGCTGCCCATCTTTTGGCGGCCCGCTCATAAAGGTTTGGAAGATAGTGAAGAAGATGCTGCCGTTGGTCGGCACGCGACCCTTCTTGCGGATTTCATCCGGCGCAATGCGCACCAGCGCGTCTTCATCGAACGCCGAAAACGCATTGAAGGCCTGATCGGCCAAAATGTTGCGATCTGCCAAAAACAACACGCGTGGTCGACGCTTGGGTTCGGCCTCGCTCTTCCAATCGCTCAAATTCCAGCGGCTTTGGAACAGCTTCCACGCCAGCTGGAAGGCAATAAACG
>JBBSIY010000194.1:0-6874 GCA_038257785.1 Lysobacterales bacterium | reverse complement strand
TGCGCTGGATGACATGCGCCGGCTGGCGGCGCGCCATTCCGACAGCTTGGTTGTCATTGGCATTCATACGCCAAAGTTTGATGCAGAACGACGCTCACGATTGGCGCTTAAAACCATCAATCGGTTGGGCGTCAGGTTTCCAGTCGCGCACGATCCCGATTTCATCACTTGGCAGCACTATGGTGTACGCGCTTGGCCGACGGTGGTGCTGCTGGATTTGGAAGGCAACGCCGTCCACAGCGTGCAGGGTGACATGCAGCGTGACGAGCTGGAAAAGCGCATCAATCAGATTCTCGATGCGGCTGGTTCGGCCGACCGTGTGTTCGACGGCGTGCAGCCGGTTTCTCGCCCAGAACCTCGACATCCTCTGCAGTTTCCGATTGGCCTCGCGGCAACGGCCAGTCATCTATACGTCGCCGACACCGGTCATCACCGCGTGCTTGAGTGCACGCTTGAGGGTCGTATCCTGCGTCAGTTCGGCTCGGGTAACCCTGGCAACCTTGATGGAGCCGGCGGCGAAGCCGGATTCAATCTGCCGCGCGCGCTGTATCTGGCCAAAGACCTGCTCTATGTGGTCGATAGCGGCAACCACACGCTGCGCCGTATCAAGCTGCTGACCGGCGAGGTTGAGACGATTGCCGGCACCGGGCGGGTTGGCGGTTCGGCAAGTCTCGGGAGGGTAGATCCGCTGCAGCAGCCGCTGAACATGCCCTGCAGCATCGTCGGCTCATCGGACAGGCTGTACGTGGCGATGGCGGGGGCGAATCAAATTTGGGAGTACGACCTCGTTCAGCGCAAGCTCTCCGTGCTGGCAGGCTCGGGGCAGTTGGGTCTGAGCGATGGGCCGGCCGCTAGCGCCACGTTCGCGCAGCCGACCGGGCTCGCGCTGGTACAGCAAACGCTCTACATAGCCGACGCGGCCGGTTCGGCAATCCGCTCATTGCATCTTGGCAATCGACAGGTGCAGACGCTGGTTGGACAGGGCGTGTTCTCGTTCGGCGCTGAAGACGGCAGTCGGACAGCCGCACTGCTGCAGTACCCGACAGCGCTGGCCCTCGATCCGCAAGCGCCCGTGCTTTGGGTCGTCGATAGCTACAACTCCACGCTGCGCATGCTGCGACTCGGTGGCGGCGAGCTCCGACGTTTCGAGCTTGACTATGCTTTTAGCGAGCCGATGGGTATGGCGAGCGGGCCGGGCATGCTGTTCATTGCCAATACCAATGCTCACGAAGTCGTGCGTATCGATCCGGAAGCCAGAACGGCGCACCGACTCTCGATTGGCGAATAAGCGTGGCCGATGTTGAGCCAGTGTCGCCCGTCGTTGCATTTGACGGGAGACGCGAAACCCGACGGATGACCGAGGAGCCCGGCGTCTATCGCATGCTGGCGGGTGACGGCAGCGTGCTGTATGTCGGCAAGGCGCTGTCGTTAAAAAAGCGCGTCTCTAGCTACTTCAACAACTCGCCGCGCGAGCCGCGCCTGACCGCGATGATCGCGCAGATCGCGTCCATCGAAATCACCGTGACGCGCAGCGAAGGCGAGGCGTTGCTGGTTGAAAATCAGCTGATCAAATCGCTGCGGCCGCGCTACAACATTTTGCTGCGTGACGACAAAAGCTATCCCTACATCCACATTGGCGGCGGCGAAGACTATCCGCGGATTGCCTTCCATCGTGGCAGCCGCAGCGCCAAGGGGCGCTACTTCGGGCCGTTTCCGGGCGTCGTCGCGGTGCGCGAAACGCTGAACGCGATCCACAAACTGTTCCAGCTGCGCAGCTGCGAGGCGAGCGTGTTTCGCAATCGCACGCGGCCGTGCTTGCAGTATCAGATCAAGCGCTGTAGCGGACCGTGCGTTGGCCTGGTCACACCGGTTGAATACGCCGACAGCGTGCGTCGAACGGCCCTGTTTTTAGACGGTAAAAACAGTGAGCTGACCGCCGAACTAGATAGTGAGATGGATCGCGCTGCCGCAAAGCTTGAGTACGAGCGCGCGGCGGCCATACGCGATTTAATCGGCAATCTGCGTAAGGTGCAGACGCGCACCAGCAAAGGCGCCAACGACAGCGAGCTAGACGTGCTGGCCTGCGTCGTCGATGGCGGTCTGGCCTGCGTCATGCTGCTGTCGTTTCGCAATGGGTTGAATCTGGGGAGTCGCAGCTTCTGGCCGCGGTTGAACGGCGAGTCGGATCCAGCGGTGGTGCTCGCAGCGTTTGTTACCCAGCACTATCTAGGGTTTCCGCCGCCGCGCGAGATCATTCTGGATCGCGAAATTGCCGACATTGCGCTGATTGATTCTGTGCTGAGCGAGCGTGCTGGCCGCGCGGTGCATTTGCGTCATGCGGTGCGCGGGGACCGCGCGCGTCTCGTCGATCTAGCAAGCCTCAACGCGACCCATGCCATCGCCGCCGAACGCAGCTCTAGTGCCGCGCAGCAGCGACGTCTTCTTGATTTGCAATCAATGCTTGGGTTGTCCTCAGCGCCGCTGCGTATCGAGTGTTTCGACATTAGCCATACGCAGGGTGAGGCGACGGTTGCATCATGTGTGGTGTTCAATAGCGAAGGCCCGGCGCGCGCGCTGTATCGGCGCTTTAATATTGCCGATATCGCTCCTGGCGACGACTACGCGGCCATGCACCAAGCGCTGCTGCGGCGCTTCAAGCGAGGTCAGGCAGAGGGCGTGCTGCCCGACGTGCTGCTGATCGACGGCGGCAAAGGGCAGCTCACGCAGGCGCGCGCAGTGCTCGCCGAGCTCGGCGTGACTGACGTCGTCATGGTGGGCGTCGCTAAAGGCGTTGAGCGCCGTGCCGGTCATGAAGCGCTGATTCTTGCCGACGGCCGTGAGCTGCGTCCGGGTGCCGAATCACCGGCCCTACAGCTAATTCAGCAGGTGCGTGATGAAGCCCATCGTTTTGCGATCAGCGGCCACCGCGCGAGACGCAGCAAGGCGCGCGATACCAGCGTGTTGGAAACTGTCGAAGGCATTGGGGCGCGTCGCCGGGTTAAGCTGCTAAAACATTTCGGAGGGCTGGCCGGCCTCAAGCTTGCTGGTATTGAAGAAATTGCCCACGTCGATGGCATCAATACCGAGCTTGCGCGCCGCGTGTACGGCGCGTTGCACGGGGCTGAAGACGCCAGCACGCAGTAAGTCAGATCAAGCAGATGAACACGCGGAAACTCACCTCATGCGCCTGACCGTCCCCACACTGCTGACACTGTTCCGCATTGCGCTGATTCCAGTGCTGGTCGTGGTGTTCTATCTGCCCTACAAGTGGACCCACTTTGCGGCCGCGCTGGTGTTTGCGCTGGGTGCGATCACCGATTGGCTCGACGGCTGGATCGCGCGGCGCTACAACATGTACTCGGCCTTCGGCGCGTTTCTAGATCCGGTTGCCGATAAGCTCGCCGTCGCGTTCGCCTTGATCTTGATTGTGCAGGCGCACCCGACCGTGTTTATGGCCCTGATAGCCGCCGTCATCATTGGGCGCGAGATCACCATTTCCGCCCTGCGCGAATGGATGGCAGAGATCGGGCAGACGGCGCGAGTAAAAGTCGCCGTGATTGGCAAGATCAAGACCATTGTGCAGATGGTGGCCCTGGTCATGCTGCTTTATCGCGTGGACCTTGGTCCGCTGCCAATTTTTCTGATCGGCGAATGTCTGCTTGCCATCGCAGCGGCGCTGACCTTGTGGTCCGGCGCGCTCTATCTCATTGCCGCGTGGCCCGCGATGCGCGCCAGTAACGATGGCCCCTAAAGCGTGCCTTCAGGCATAAAGAACCGATTTTTCGTAGGGTGCGTCTTGACGCATCGGTGCCCGAAAGCCGCCAACATTTTCCCCAAGGCCAGCGCATGACTCATGGCGCGTCCGAGGCGCGCCCTACAAAAAATGAGGGCAACTGAACGCCATCTTTTGATCCTCTTTCGCAGCGCAGCATGTTGACATCGCCGCGCCATTCCGTAAGATGCGCGGCTCAGTGCGGGAATAGCTCAGTTGGTAGAGCACGACCTTGCCAAGGTCGGGGTCGCGAGTTCGAGTCTCGTTTCCCGCTCCAAGTTTTGAATACGAGCTGTGAACAAAGCCCCGGTGAATCCGGGGCTTTGTGTTTCGGCCTCAGAGGCGGCAACATCGGCTAGCGGACTGTTCGGCTAGCTGCGTTGGCTGAGCAGTCGAAAGCAGCGTCATCGCCGTCGAGTCGATGCTCGACGGTTGCCTCCGGCCCGGTGGCAGAGTGGTCATGTAGCGGCCTGCAAAGCCGCGTACGCCGGTTCGATTCCGACCCGGGCCTCCAATTTGAGTTCGCCAAATGCTCAGGCCCTGCGTATAGCAGGGCTTTTTTGTTTGCGAGCGACGGACTCTGCCTGCGCTTTCACTATATGCAAAGGCGTTCACTCAGTTGCTCAGCGCAGCACCAGTCGTAATCTGCTTGACTAAGGTGCCGCAACATAGACAAATAGTCGCCCCGTTGCAGTGTGAGTGAGGTCAGATTGATGCACGTTCGAACGAGTTATACGGCGCTGGTCGCGGTGAGTGCGTTACTCGGTAGCATATCGCTGGCCATGGCACCCATCGCCAACGCTAATACCGAAGCGGACGGCACCAAGTTTTGGGGCAGTGTGCAGCGCGACGACGCCCACATCGTCAGCTACTACCTAACCGTGCCGCCGGGTGAAACCGCGACGCTTACGCTCGGCAATGGCTATCGCCTCGAGATGCGTGCTGCGTCCTCCGATGACGCAAACCCCGCATCGAGCATCAAAGTGTATGACAAGAGTAAGCAGCCGCTGCACGAGCGCACGCAAGATGGCCAGTCGCCGATGAATGTTTCCGGTTCGTACGCCATCTGCAGCGGCAGCGTTGTATTCATCAGCCCAGCGCCAACTGAAGCGCCAACCTGCGACTAGTAGGCGTTCGAGACTGATTATTGCTTGAAGCATTGGCATTCACACATGCTGATGTCGTTGGTAGATTTAAGCGCTAGCCCGGATGGCGGAATTGGTAGACGCAAGGGACTTAAAATCCCTCGGCCGCAAGGCTGTACGGGTTCGATTCCCGTTCTGGGCACCATAAAAATGCATTGAAAGTTAGGCTGAAGCAGTCACCCACTGGCGCTGACGCCCAGTGGGTGCTGCGACGCTCTAAGCCCCAGTACGCAGGTGGTGACACTTGCGCGTGACGCCGCCGCCGCTTCCCCCGTGCAGTGAAGGTGGCTTGACCCTATGGGACACGCTTGCGCAATTGAGCTAGTCACGTCTGTGTTTCCGATGATGCCAACTCAGGATCGTCTTCGGCAGGCATTCGCCAATTCGCGTGGCGCGATCGTGAGCTGATGTCACCTACCTAGCGTGTCGGCTAACTTGCCTCTTAACACTGGCACGCCAAGTTGGAAGTTTTGCCGCGCGGTGGAGACCCGGCCGCGCCCGCGTGTTCACGTTGAGCGTAGATGTTTGTTAATCCTTGTGAGCAAGTGTGAGTAAACCATTGTTTTTAGACTGCTCACGACATACGCTTGGGCCGTCTAGATTTCGTTCATAAACTGTTCGACGTGCGAAAAGCCGATGATCCGCCTTAGTGAGGCAGGCAACGTGCGGATGGGGTGCGGGTGCGATATCGAGTCACGTCACGGATTTGTTGAATTACTTTTTTGCGTGCACCGCCAATCGGACGGTGCGCGGCATCGATCAAACGAGCTTCGGGGAATCAAGCGCTCTATGAATACGACCTTTCGCATGCAGTCGAACCCAGCTGCGCTGTTCCGGCGTTGGACTTCGAGGCTGTTAGTGCTGGCGGGTGCCAGCTTCGCAGCAACGTTAGGCGTTTCAGGTGAAGCGGCAGCGGAAGGTAGTCGGAACATGTTTCCGAACGGCATCGCCGGCGCGCGCGCGCCGATGGAGCTCCGAGCCGACACGTTCTATGCCAGCGTCGTGCGCAACCGGACGTTCGTTTACGTGTATGCGCAAGCCGGCGAGTACATTTTGGTTGGTTCAAGCAACCGAGCCAACGGCGGCGACGTTTTCATTTACAACCCTCAGGCGCTGGCGTTCGGAACGCGTGGCGACGAGACCATCCCAGCTACGGCTAGCTACACCTGTTCGGCGGCTGCGACGCTGCCAAATTATGGCGGCGGTACGCGCGGCAGAATTACCACTCGCGCAGCCGAGCTAGCGGGGCCGAGAAACGCGACTGACACAGCAGGGCCCGCGAATAGCTGGAGTCCCTGTGCTTACCAAGCCCCGTCGACCGGCCTCTACGGTGTCAGGTTCACCAGTGCGACCGGTGGCACCAGCGGCCTTGCGGCGACGGCTGCAAGCGCAAACCCGCAGATCTTGGCCAACGAAGTAGCGGCTTGGGAAGTCCAGGTCCGCAGCAGCGCCGCTGCCTCCACTACGGACATCAACGCGCGCGTCTTCACCTATGCGTGGGTCGGACGCACCGGCAGCAATGGCACCGCTGCGCAGGTCAACCACACGCTTTACTACGTCACACAAGACGGCTATCGCTATCGTCAACGACTGAACGATATGGATCCATTCGCCTATGCGCTGTATGCAAATGCGCAGGGCTTTGTCGATGGCGGAGACACGCTGTACAAAAGTGTGCGAGGCAACAACCAGACTGCCACTGCCCTTCTGCCGGCAGCGGCAGCTATTGTCGCGCAAGCGGCGCAGTACCCGATCTTCTTCTCGGATGTTTCGGGTACGGATGTCAACGTGACCCTAACGGCGCTGGGAATCGCGACGGTTCCGCCGGTACCGCAAGTTACCTCGGTGAGCTATACCGGCGATGTGGGGGGTGCCACGTCTAGCTTTAACGTTGGCGGCACCTTCACGTTTATGACCGTCAACACGCTCTCTTTTGAAATTGTTATCAGCCGAAACG
>JBBSIY010000193.1:0-6879 GCA_038257785.1 Lysobacterales bacterium | reverse complement strand
CGGGACTCGCGTTTACAGCGTGGCCGGGCTCCTGGCGGCGCCTGTGTTTATTCCCACTCAGGCGCCAGGCGGGCTGTTGCTGATGCTGCTGGCGCTGCTGGGCATGGGCATGTTGGCAATCGGACGCAGCACGCGCTAATTCCGCCAAGCGTGCTCGCAAAAACAGCGGCGTAGCGTTCGCGCCGCCGCTGTTTTTGTTGGATGGTTGAGGCAATCATTGGATGCAAGTCGATCGGCGACTGCACCCTCACCCTCACCTTAACTATCACCGGGCCGGGGTAGCAGCTCTCAGCGGAGTACGGTGCTCTAGCGAAGGCGGCGATTGTGCTGTTGAGGCATAGGTGCTGCCTTTGTGGGCGGTCGCGTGCGATCAGCCGGTGATTGATCAAAACGTTGTGGCTCTGCCTGTCGTGTAGGTACCTGTCGCGATGCGATGCACATCGATTGATACACGATGGGGGGCTCAAGCAGACAGAGAATGTCTGTCGATTGGATGCCGCACGGGCGTGCGCCATATCCTGCGGCTCATGCAAGTTGCAATATTGACGATCCTGCAAGCGTGTTGGCTAGCGCTATGCAAAGGCGTTCCAATTGTTGCGACTCAACTTACCCTATTTAAAAAATTATATAAATCAATAAGATAAATTCGAAAACACATCTGTCTTCGTGATGTGGTGTCGAAATTGGCACCGTTGGCACGCGATCTGCTTCACATCGCTGACTTCAACCGCAACGGAGACACATGCATGAACCCTTGGAAAAAATCGCTGGCGATCGGACTGTTGGTATTACCGCTGTCCGCATGGGCAGGAAAAGACGAGGCCGAAATTGCCCTGACCGCGGCTCGCTCAAACGTTGCAGCCGCCGATCGCGCTGACGCAGCGCGCCACGCAACCGTAGAGTTGAAGACGGCCCGCGACCTGCTTGCGCGGGCGGAAGGCTCATTTGCTGATCGTGACTGGGACGACGCTGAGCGCGAAGCTGAGCGCGCCAAAGCGGACGCCCGCTTGGCTGAAACTCGCTCGCGCCAGCACATAGCGGAGACCCAGCTGCAGGAGCTTGAGAAAACCATTCAAACGCTGCGTGAAGAAATCGCGCGCTCGGGAGCAGGCGCATGAACATGATCAACAGCCCAACCAACATCAGCCCATCTGCCTCATTAAAGCCAACGTCTATCGGGAAAATGAGCGCCAAGAAGATTGCCTTACGCGCGATGGCGATCAGCGCGTCGGCCTGCCTGCTGGCCGCTTGCGCGGGTGGTCCGCAGCGGCCGCCAGAGCTTGTAAGGCTCGAGTCAGAGCTGTCGCGCCTGCAGGCAGATCCAATGGTCGCCGGCAATGCAGGCGATGAGCTTTCTGAGGCGCGTCGCGCCATCGATATCATTGCGAGTGACGGTCGGCGAATGAAGGCCGAGCTCTTTGATCACAACGTCTACATAGCTGACCGCCTGCTGCAAATTGCAGAAGCGGAAGGTCGAGCCACTGGCGCGCGGCGCCAGACTGATAGCTTGGGTGCAGAGCGCGAGCGTCTAGTGGCTGATGCGAGGACCGCGGAGGCGAATCGCGCGCGTCGTGATGCGGAGCTTGCCCGCGGCGAAGCGAATCAGGCGCTAATGGCGGCAACCGATGCGACCCGTGCGGCCGAGATGGCGCGTGCGCAGGCGGAAGCTGATCGTCGCGAGGCGCTGCTGGCGCGTGACGAAGCCAACGCTGCGCGTGCAGAACTCGAGGCGATGCGAACGATGCTCGCAGATCTGCAGGCCAAGCAAACCGAGAGAGGCCTCGTTGTCACCTTAGGTGACGTCCTGTTTGAGACCGACCGCGCCGAGCTGAAAGCCGGAGCGCAGCGCAATCTCGACAAGCTGGTCGCCGCATTGAGTCAACATTCGGAAACTACGGTCGCGATTGAGGGCCATACCGATTCAACCGGCAGCAACACTTACAACGCCGACCTGTCATTGCGTCGGGCTCAGTCGGTTGAGCGTTATCTCACTAGTAACGGCATCGACCGCTCACGGCTGGTGTCACGCGGTTTAGGTGAGGACTATCCGGTCGCTGACAACGGTTCGAACGCGGGCCGCCAGCAAAACCGGCGCGTTGAGATCATCATTCAGAACGCGGGTGCTGCGGGTTAAGGTTCGACGAGATTGATAAGCTCATGACGCACCCGGCGTGGATAAGCGCCGGGTGCGTTTTTTTTACAGTCCGCTCGTGTTTGAGCGTTGTTAGTGAAGCCGTTGAAGCCGAGTTGACGCACCAGCGCGCTCCGCAAGACGGGCGACTGCGCCGGCGCGAGACACGGGGGCTTTTGACCAGCGAGGAGGAGTGATGGCAACCGGTTGGGCAGGTGATGGAGCGGTCCAAGACCAGATTGACGCGACGGTGAAAGACGCGATCAAGCGGGCTCGCGCGCGCTTGCCGTCAGGAGAAAGCTTGAAACGCTGTGAGGAGTGCGAAGAATCCATACCCGAGGCGAGGCGCAACGTATTGCCAGGGGTAAGACTTTGCGTGCCATGTCAGGAGGCGATGGATGGCATGAACGCCGCGACAGGCTCGCTCAATCGCCGCGCTAGTAAAGACAGTCAGCTGCGATAGATATCTCGATAAGCGACCAAGAGGCGGTCCGCTTGGTCGCACAAGCGCTGGCGTTCCGCCGCTACAAAAATTTTTTGCGCTGGCCTGCGAACTCTCGCCTACTGACGACACCTAGGAGGAACTAACCCCCTAAAGTGACCCCAGCCATGCGCCACCCGCGGGTACCTAAGCGTCTTCGAGAGAGCATCAGCAATGGTCTTCAACTCTCTGATTTAGAAATATTTCCGCTGCAGTCTTCAGGCGCGATGCCGTGTTAAGCGGGCTGGTCTTCTCACTCATTGTCTTTGCTCCCATGGTGATGGGCGCCGCGCTTGCGGTCGTGGCTAGGCGGATGGCGGGCAATGGGGGTGCGGTGTTTGAGCCCCGAGACCCGCCGTTGGGACGGGCGGGCAATTCCATCAATGGCAACGTGGCTGAGCACGACGCTAACGCCGGTGCACAGCGTCACGTGCGCCCCATTCCCCTTGCCATCGTGCTTGGCCTACTTGCGTTGGGTGCCGCCGCGTCGGGGCCAATCGAACTGCTGGCTGGCAGCGCCTTTGTGTGGGTCGAGACTGGCTTGCTATTGGCAATCATGATGGGTGCCCTAGTTGCCTTTGCGGCCTTGCTTGGCTCTCGATCCTTGCGCCTGCACCACCGAGAAGGGACCCTAGCTGACGACATTGCCCTTGGCAGCGGTTTGGCTGCCTTCACGGGCGAGGGTGGCGTGATCCTGCACAACCTGCCGGCAGATGGCTTTCATATCGATCACGTTGTCGTTGGCGTGGGAGCCATTTTTGCTATTCAAACCGAATGGAGACGGCGTCCCGACCCCGACAGCGGGGTGTCCGCCAAAGTCAGTTTCGACGGCTGTCGGCTGCAGTTTCCTGACTCGCAAGAAACAGCCCCACTTGATCGAGCGCGTCGCAGTGGGCGCTGGCTGGCGGACTATCTAACGTGTGCGCTCGGCGAACCTATCGCCGTTGTGCCAGTGCTGGCCTTGCCAGATTGGGACGTGGTGACTGACGCGGAGAGCAATCGCTCGGACGTCATCGTCAGCAACGGCGTTAGTCCGACATTTGTGACGAGCCTTTCCTTCGGCAGCGAAATTCCGCCGCAAGTACGAACCTTGGCGACAGCGGCGCTGTGCAAGCGGTTCATTGCGATGCGATTGGTCCGAGCCGCTATCGATATCCGAGCTTAGGTGAACATCATCGCCGCCGTGCAAGGCTAAACTGCGGTTCGAAAAAAAAACTGCGGGAAGACGATGATGAGAGTTCGCCTGACGTTGGTGCTGCTTCTGAGCCAATTCTCGACCATCGGCATGGCGTGTGAGTCTGACGGCTCGCCGTGGTTAGATTTACGTATCAGCGCTGGCGAGCTGGCGGACAGCGCAGAGCAGCAGGTAGTGCAGGTGTTTGACGATGGCTGCGTGCGGCTGCGGCGTCCCGAGTACTTCATCGATCCTGGCTGGTACACGCTGAGCCTTGCCGCCGCGGACATGCGGCAGTTGGCGAATTTGGCAGCGCAGCCGGCGCTACGCACGTTCGATGCGGCTGCTCTCGATGCAGAGGTGGCTCGGGCGCAGGCGCAGCGTGCTGGCCAAGACGGGCCGGGCGAACTGTTTGCGGTGATGGGCGCTGACCGCTACGACTTGGCGATTCGCGAGGGCGGCACTGAGACGAAGCTGACGATCGACGCCGTGTTCCAACTCCGCGAACGCTACCCGCAGATCGGCGCGCTAAGCAGCGTGGCCAAACTCATCGCGTCACTACAAGAAGTCGCCGGACGCAGCGAACGACAGCCCTTGCAGGTGTCGCCATGAGCCGCGCGCGCTGGGTCAGCGCGGCGACGCTTTTTGTTGCAGCCGGCAGCGCCCACGCAGGCGCCTATATTTTTGCCGACGCCAATAATCTGGATCGCGTTGCTCATGCGCAGGTGTACAGCGGCGTCGGTGGCGTGCGGCCTGACTTAACCATATGCCTAGATACCAGCGTCAATCCCATGCTTGCTGCGCAGGCTGAAGCATCTGTCATAAAAGCGGTGAATACGTTCAATCGCCTGCGCTCGATACCTGACAACACGTTTGCATTCAACGCCAACACCGATATCCCGAGCGGTCGAATTGATTTCGAATCGACGCTGCTGCATGAGATGGGCCATTGCCAAGGGCTGGCACACGTCAATCATGCGAGCGAGTCGGGCTTGGGCGGCGCATTGATCAATGGCACCAAAGGCACCGTGGGCCTAGACACCGTGTTTAATCAAGGTGCCGGAACCGATGCTCGGCACGGATCGCGCGATGACGTGCGCGGCGATGACGTCAACCTCCACTGGTACATCCGCAACCAGAACAATCCCGGTCAGCTGCCGGCGATCGTAGATACCAGCACGATGATTCGCGCCCTGACCGCCTTGCCAAGTGGTCACCTTTTTGCCGCCAACGCTGATCGCGATGTGATGACGTCGCTCGGCTTCGCCAGCACCGAAGCCGTGATGCAGCAGGGCGCGTTCGGCAACGAGGCGCAGCGACACTTGCAGCACGATGACGTGGTGACTCTGCGGCTGTCGCGCGCAGGTGTTGATCGTATTGCCGGCAACGCCGACGACTACACGTATCAAATGCGCTATGTCGGCCAGCTCAACAATCCAAGCAACGCCAACTGCAATCTGCGCGTGCGGTTGGATACCAGTACCGGCCTTGCAGTGTGCGGCGTCAGTGGCCAGACGATTGGCACCAGCAACATCCGCATTACCAGCGCCAATCTTGCCTTCAACAGCGATACCAATTGGCACTTCAGCGGCGGTGCCAACACAGTGACATCGATCACGGCAGACACGCCCGATCCGAGTACGCCGGGGCAAACCTACACGGTCAGCGTCACCGTTCGTGAGGCAGCGGGAATAACCATCACCGGTGAGCCGCGCGGTGTGGTTGAAGTGTCCGATGGCGTGGCCGAGCCCAACACCGCTCGATGCACCATCACATTGGCCGGGACAGTCAACGAAACCGGCAGCTGTCAGCTGACGACCAGCACAGCCGGAACGCGTCAGCTGCAGGCTCAGTATTTGGGATTTTCGGGCTGGGATGCGAGCAGCGGAGCCGCAGCACACACTGTGCAGCCCGCGGGCCCGGCGGCAACGACCACAGCGATAACATCGGACAATCCCGACCCATCGGTTGTTGGTCAGCCTTACACCGTAGCGGTGCAGGTGAGCAGCGCGGGCGGCACGCCCACCGGCTCAGTGACGATCAGTGAGGGCAGTGTGCAGTGCACCACTGCCGCGCTAGCTGGCGGAGCCGCCAGCTGTGTGCTGACCTCGACAACGGCTGGCAGCAAGACGTTGACCACGACCTACGCCGGCAATGCCAGCTTTGCCGCTAGCAGCGGCACGGCACCGCACCTAGTCAATCGCGCGGCGACGACGACATCGATCGTCAGCGACACACCTGATCCGTCGTCCACTGGTCAGCTGGTCACGGTCGTTTTTGCGACCACCACCAATGCGCCCGGAGCAGGTGCGCCAGCGGGAACCGTTACGGTGACCGCAAGCAGCGGCGCTGAAACCTGCAGTGCATCGGTGGCGGTTGGCAGTTGTCAGCTTGCCTTGGTTGCGCTTGGAGCGCGCACGCTTAGCGCCAGTTACGCCGGTAATGCCAATTTTGCGCCCAGCATCGGCACGGCGGCGCACGTCGTCAACGCAATACCCACGACCACGACCATCACCAGCGATTCGCCCGATCCAAGCGCGGTCGGCCAGCCATACGCGGTCAATGTGCAGGTCAGCAGTTTTAGTGGCACGCCTAGCGGGACGGTCACGGTCAATGAGGGCGGTGGCTCATGCGTGACGCCACCGCTGGTGGCCGGCAGCGGCGGCTGCAGTCTGGTGTCAACCATCGTTAGTCAGCGCACGCTAACCGCCACCTACTCGGGCAGCGCGTTCTTCGCAGCCAGCCAAGGCATTGCCACCCATACCGTCCAAAAAGCCGATAGCGCGACCGCCATCAGCGGCGTCATGCCGTCGCCGTCCAACAGCAATCAACCCGTCACCGTTAGCTTTGGAGTGAGTGCTGTTGCGCCGGGTGCCGGGACGCCGAGCGGCACGGTCGTGGTGACTGCGAGCGGGGGTGTTGAAACCTGCAGCGCTAGCGCGGCGACGGGTACCTGCGTGCTGACGCTCATTGCGCCAGGCAACCGCACGCTGACCGCTTCGTATGCTGGCGACGTGCGCTTCAATAGCTCCAGCGGCAGCGCGCAACACACCGTGTTGGTCAGCAACCCGCTGATCTTTATGAATGGGTTTG
>JBBSIY010000192.1:0-6925 GCA_038257785.1 Lysobacterales bacterium | reverse complement strand
TGATGAAAAACGTGTCCATGTAAATGAATGAGCCGGGACACCAGCTCTCTTTCACATGCGCCGCCATCACGCCCAGCGTCATCGTGCCGCGCAGTCCATCTAACGCCGGCCGGTAACCCAACGGATAGTGGCTGGGATTTTCAAAAAGCGTTGAGAAAAATCGCACGTCGCGGTTCTGAATGTGTGAGTGGCGGGCAAGTGTCACAGCTTTCGCTGGCTTCTGGCAGCCTCCAACCAGCCCGTATACTGCACCGCAACATAACGAGATCCGACTCGGAGCAACAGCCCGCATGCAAACCGTAGTGAGTGAACTGCTGGACCTGTTGGCGCTAGAGCGCATAGAAGACAACCTGTTTCGAGGAGCAAGCCGCGACATCGGTACGCGCTACGTCTTTGGCGGCCAGGTGTTGGGGCAGTCGCTGTCTGCGGCGCAGCAAACGGTCGATGGCGCGCGCGCGGTGCATTCGCTGCACGCCTATTTTTTACGCGCGGGGGATATTGAACACCCGATCGTCTATGACGTAGATCGCACCCGCGACGGCGGCAGCTTTTCAGTGCGCCGTGTCACCGCGATCCAGCATGGCAAGCCGATATTCGTGCTGTCGTGCAGCTTCCAACAGCACGAAGATGGCGCGTCGCATCAGCTGTCGCCACCGGAAGTTCCGAAGCCGGAAGATCTGCCCGAGGCCGATACCTATGACAGCGAAACGCTCGCCCAGCTGCCGCCCAAAATGCGCCGCTGGCTGTTCCGCAAAGGGCCGTTCGAGTTTCGGCACGTATATCCACGCAACGAGCTGACGCCGACCAAGCGACCGCCCTATCAGCAGGTCTGGTTTCGCTTGGTCGATAAGATTCCAGATGACCCCGCGCTGCACCGCGCAATGCTGGCCTATGCCTCCGACTTCCATCTGATAGGAACGACGACTTTTCCGCACGCCATCTCGTATTTGCAGCCAAATGTGCAGATGGCCAGCCTTGACCACGCGATGTGGTTTTTGCGTCCGTTTCGAGTTGACGAATGGCTGCTGTATGCCTGCGATAGCCCTAGCGCGCAGAACGCACGAGGGCTATCGCGCGGCAGCATCTACGACTACGAGGGCCGCCTCGTCGCCTCCACCGCGCAGGAAGGCCTTATTCGGGTGATCCGAGCGGATGCAGAATCTTGACTTTAGGCGTGATGGACCGCAGGTAACCTATCATTCGCGCGCCCGACGATTTCTACTGATGATCCCCAACTAGCCATGCGGCAAATATTTACTTCGCAACGTCTCGAGACGGTTGAAGGCGTAGTGCGCCTCTTAAACGAGGCCGGTATCGAAACATGGACCGAGCAGCGTCGCTCCTACAAGGGCAACCACCGTGGCCACTTCAGCTATTCCGAGCCCGACCGCTACCCACAGCCGGCAGTGTGGGTGATCAACTCAGATGACCAGCCCAAAGCACGCGAACTGCTGCGCGCTGCGGGGCTGATGGAATCTACCCGCAGTGACTCTTACCTTCAGCTGCCGCAGTCGAAGGTTGCACCACGGCGCTCGATGGCAATGCATATCCGCATGATCTTGTTGATTATTCTTACCGTGATGGCGGGCATTACCTCGACCAAGATGCTGGGCTTAATCTAAGCAGTCGCGGCGCATGCGTGCACGATCAACCCCACGTAGTCACGTTTCCATTGGCCCTGCGTCAGTAGCCACACCTGTTGTCACCACGCGATCTGCCCATGTCATCTGAAGCCCTGCTAAGCCTAATTGAACTGCATCTGCCCGCTGCGCAAACCGGCGATCAGGTCGCCTATGGTCAGATCGTGTCGGGCTGCCAGCGCGGCATTACGGCGATCGCGCTGTCCATCGTGCGTGATATCCAGACCAGCGAAGACATCGCCCAAGAGGCCTTTCTAAACGCTTGGACCAATCTGAAAGCCTTGCGCAGCTCATCAAGTTTTCTGCCGTGGCTGCGGCAAATTACCCGCAACCTCGCGCGCGATCACCTGCGCCGCCGCGTCACCGAGCGTCGCTACGACGGCGACATGGACACCATTCTCGCGGTGGTCGCTGATCCGACGCCCGACACGCCGGACTTGCTCTCGCGGCAGCATGAAGAAGCTGTGGTTGCCGACTTGATCGATGACCTACCGGAAGAAACGCGCGAGATCCTCTTGATTTATTACCGCGAAGGTCAGTCCTCCAAGCAGGTGGCGACCTTGCTCGGCATGCAGGACGCCGCCGTGCGCAAGCGTCTGTCGCGCGCGCGCCAGAGCCTTCGCGATGAACTGCTGGAACGACTCGGTCGCGCGGCACTGGCGACCGCGCCAGGCGTAGCGTTTACCGCGCTGGTAGTCGCTGGTCTCAGCGTCAGCCAGCCTGCTGCTGCAGCTATTGCCGCGGGGGGTGCCGCGGCTGCGGGTAAAGGCCTCAGCAAGCTGGTTCTGGGTGCAGGTGTCGCTGGCAAGGGCGCGTCACGGCTCATGTTTGGCTTGGCAGGCGGTGTCGCGTTTGCGCTGGTGGTCGGAATCGCCGCCGTGCTGTTTGGCGTGCGCCGCCACTGGATCACCGCGATTGATGCTGAGGAGAAGCGCCAGCTGTCGTGGTTTGCCGTGGCGGGGGTAATACTGGTCATCGCATTGAGTGGTCTGATGTCATTTGGGGTGCTTGCACACGGCATCTGGGGACCAACCGCTGTCTTCGCGATATTGATCAGCATTTTGGGCTGTATGAATCTGCTTTGGCTGCCGCGAATCCTGGCCCGCCGTCACGCATTGGAAGAACGACGCGACCCTGTCGGTGCGCGGTTGGCGCGCGCTCAGGAACGCAAGTACGCCTGGTTGGGAATGCTGCTCGGCATCGTGCTCGGCTCAGCGGGCATTGCCGGCGGGCTAGCGTTGACTGGACCGCACTAGTTGACTCAAAACTAGGTGACCCCGAACTAGTTAAGCCAGCCGCGTCTGAACTGACTACAGCGTTTTCGCTGCTCGAAACGCCGCCCGCGGTGGCCGTTCGGGCTAGCATTGCGGCATGGGCGAGGCCACGATCAAGCTATTTCAAACAAGGCCGCACACCTGCGGGTACTGGCCTGAGCGCACGGCTCAAGATCTGATTGTTGACCCGAGTGACGAACGGCTGGCCTCGAGCTACGGTGCACTTTTAGCGCTCGGCTTTCGGCGCTCGGGCAGCCATATTTATCGACCTCGCTGCGCCGCCTGCCAGGCCTGCGTTCCGCTACGGGTGGTGGTCGCAGAGTTTGCAGCCAGCCGCAGCCAGCGCCGTTGCTTAGCACTCAACGCAGACGTTGAGCTTATCGACGCGCCGGCCAAGCGCACTACCGAGCGCTTTGCTCTCTATCGTCGCTACCTGCATGCGCGCCATGCCGGCGGCGGAATGGAGGAAGGCGGGCCCGACGAGTTCGACGCATTCCTGAGCAGCGACTGGAGTCCAACCCGATTTTTTGAACTGCGCGAACAAGGGCGCCTCTTGGCCGTAGCGGCTACCGACGTACTGCCCAATGCCCTGTCATCGGTCTACACGTTTTTTGATCCCGACGTGGCAGAACGAGGTCTCGGTACTCTGGCAGTGTTGCGGCAGATTGCTTGGGCCAAACACACCGGCCGGCAGCATGTGTACCTTGGGTTCTGGATAGCTGACCATCCGAAAATGGCCTACAAGGCAAAGTTTTCCACGGCGGAAGTTCTTACATCGAGCGGTTGGCAACGACGTTGACCATGGCCTTTGAAACTTGCCGGGGTTTGCGCTGGCGAAGGTGAAAAGCCACGTAGCGCCACGACACCGACAACGCAGAGAGCACGCAGAGGAACGCAGGCAGATGAAAGCGATCGGCAGCATGCGAGAATCGGAGCCATGCGCCGATCATGTTTATTCTCAGCCCTGCTCGTCACTGCCCTTGCCAGCCTCCCCTCAAGCGCGGCCCTGGCAAACGAATCGCTGATGCGACCGCTGCGGGTCGCAACCTTCAACACGTCGCTAAACAGTGACCAAGCAGGCGGCTTAATTGTGCAGCTTGCGGGTGATCATTTGCCCGCGCGCAAAATCGCTGCGGTGATCCAGCGCGTTCGGCCAGACGTGATTTTGTTGAACGAGTTTGACTTTGATGATCAGGGTCGAGCGGCGGCGCTGTTCACCGACAAGTACCTATCAAAAGGCCAGTTTGGCGAACGATCCATACGTTACGGCTACCGCTTTCAGGCAGCGGTAAACACAGGCGTGGCGAGTGGTTTCGACTTAAGCGGCAACGGCAGCACGAACGATCCAGGCGACGCATGGGGCTTTGGAGCCCACGCAGGTCAATACGGCATGCTGGTGCTATCGCGCTATCCGATTGACGAATCGGCGGTGCGGACGTTTCGTAATCTGCGCTGGAGCGCAATGCCAGACGCGCTTGCACCGATTGATCCGCAGACCGCAAAGCCATGGTACGCACCCGAGGTATGGTCGCAGCTGCGCCTATCGTCAAAGTCGCACTGGGATGTGCCGATTCAAACACCGCTAGGCATCCTGCATTTTCTCGCTGCACACCCCACGCCACCGGTGTTCGACGGCCCCGAAGATAGAAACGGCCGTCGCAATCATGACGAAATTCGCCTGTGGGCGGAGTACCTTTCCGGCACCGAGCAAACGTGGCTTTGCGACGATGCCGGTCGCTGCGGAGGGCTCGCAGACAATCAACACTTCGTGATTGCAGGCGACTACAACGCCGATCCGCTGAATGGCGATAGCACCGGCGGAGCGATCCAACAATTGCTTGAGCATCCTCGTGTGTTGATCTCCCCTGCACCGACCAGCGTCGGCGCTGCTCAAGCGCCAGGGCGGATTGATCAAGATGGCACTGCGCAAGGATCAGCGGCGGATGCGACCGGCGACTTTGGACCACGCGTTGGCACGATGCGCATCGACTATGTGCTGCCTTCGAAAGGATTTTCCGTCAAGCGCAGCGGGGTGTTTTGGCCGCCCGCAGACCGCCCCGAATCCGAGTGGCTATCCGCCAGCGACCACCGAATGGTGTGGGTTGAATTGCGGCTTGCGCCGTGACTGGCCGGCAAGGCATGCGCGGTAAATCAGCGGGGATGCGTTCCAAAGGCTGGGGTCGTCTCCGGCTGCATAAGGGCGACTTGATTCTTCTGCTGACGTTGGCGCTGGTGGCTGCGTTGGCGGCCGCTGATGCAGGTGCGGGGTCCAGCAGCGACCGAGCCTCTACGCCACAGGCCCAGTGGTACAGCATGCACTTGGACGGTCGCAAAATTGGCAGCCTCTTGAGCCAGCGCATCGTCTCAGAATCGACGGTCGAAACGCTGCAGCAGCTCACGCTTGAGCTAGAGCGAAACGGCGAGTCACTGCGCATCGACAGCACGCAGTCAATGAAGGAGACGCGCGAGGGTCAGCCCCTTAGCTTTCGCAACGTGCTGAATATGGGCGGCAGCGACGTTGTAATAGATGGCCGCGTCGCAGCGGCCATTGCCACCATCCGCATCGCGCAAGGCGGGAGCGAGCGCGAACAGCAGCTCGATTGGCCGACCGACGCGCTGCTGGCTGAAGGTCAGCTGCTTGCTGTTGCACGCGCGGGAACGTCGCCCGGAACGCGCTACGCCTACACATTATTCGATCTGGACGCGCTGCAAGCCATGCGCGTAGAGACTGAAGTGGTCGGCATGCAGAACATTGATCTCTTCGAGCGCACCGAACATCTGCTGGCACTCAAACAGACCATAAAAGCAGACGGCAGTACATCGGACAGCGAGCTGTGGCTGCGCCCGAACGATTTCGCGCTGCGGCGGATGCGAATGCCGATGCTCGGTGCATTTCTCGATGCCATCGCGTGTGATCGACCCTGTGCTGAACGGCCGAATCAAGCTATCGACATCCTCTCCGCTACGTCGATCAGCGCGCCGCGCGCACTATCCACAGGCGAGCGCCAGCGGCGCTTGCAGTACAGCCTGAGGATTGACGGTGACCTACCGCCGCTTACGCCGCTGCCGGGGCAAACTTCGCTGGCGCTCGCCGGCGGCCTGCAGATCACCATCGATCCGCGCGGCAGCGTTGACCGCGCGCCTGAGTCCGCCGATCGAGAGGCCAATCGCTGGCTGCAAAGTGATAGCGCTGAGCTCATCGAGCTAGCTTCTGTGCTGGCCGGCGATGCGACTTCTGCAGCGGAAACTATGCATCGCCTGCAGGAAGGCGTCGCGCGTCATATAAAAACCAAGTCACTGCGGATAGGCTACGCATCGGCATTGGAGTCGGCGCGCCTCGGTGAGGGTGATTGCACCGAACACGCACTGCTGCTGGCGGCACTGGGTCGCGCACAGGGCATCCCCACCCGAGTGGCAAGTGGCCTCGCATTCGTGCCGTCATTCGCGGGCAAGCGTTCGGTGTTTGTGCCACATGCGTGGGTATACGCGTGGGTCGATGAGCGCTGGCAAGGCTATGACGCGGCCCTGTCAGGCTTTGATTCGGGGCACTTGGCGCTGGATGTAGGCGATGGCGATCCGTTTGGCTTTTACGCTGGCCTCACCCTGTTGGGCCGACTAAGCATTACTGAGATCAAGCGAGTCAAACGATGACAAAAGGTTTTACGACCCTACTTCTGCTGCTCTCGTTGACCAACGCAGCGGCGCAAAGTCCGTCGAATGTGCCGAGGCTTATCGCTGATCCTGCGCGGCTCGCCGGGTTGATCGCTGACCCCGCCATTGATGAAGTCAGCGGCTTGGCGGCGTCGCGCCTGCATCCGGGCATTCTCTGGACGCACAACGACAGCGGCAGTAGTGCCGACATCTACGCGATTGACGCGAAGGCGAAAACCCGCGCCAGAGTCCACCTCATCAACGTGCCCAATTTCGATTGGGAGGACATGGCCGCGTACACGGATGCCGATGGCCACTGGCTGATGATCGCCGACACCGGCGACAACGGCGGCGTGCGGC
>JBBSIY010000191.1:0-6944 GCA_038257785.1 Lysobacterales bacterium | reverse complement strand
GTGGGAAGACCTCAATAACAACGGCTTGGTCGACAGCGGCGAGCCCGGCGTGCCGGTCACCCTGTTTGCCGACGAAGACGCGAACTGCATCCCTGACGGGGCGGCGCTTAGCAATCAGACAACCGGTCCGAACGGCGAGTACTTGTTCATCGACTTGTTGCCAGGCGTGTACGTAGTCGAGTTTGCACCGTCGCCCATCTTCCTTGGCTCCACCGGTACCGGCCGCTTTTTGCCGGTTGGTCCGTACGAGCCTGCACCGGGTCCGAACACCAACATCAACAATGACGACAACGGCACTCAGTCCGGCGCGGTGATTAGCAGCTGTGGAATCGAGCTGATCGCCACGACCGAGCCAGTGGATGATGGTGATGCCGACTTCAACAGCAACCTGACGGTAGATTTTGGGCTTGTGCGGTTGTTCGATCTGGCAATCCGCAAAACGCTGTCACCGGACCAAAATCCCGTCGTCAACGAAGGGCAAGTTGCGAGCTTCACCATCACCGTACTGAATCAAGGCACGGTCACGGCCACCGATGTGCTGATTACTGACTCCATTCCAACTGGAATGGAGTTTGCACTGATTCTGTTGGCCCTCGCCATCGGTCTAGTGTCGGTGCGTGCCCGCCGGAGCTAACGCTCGCGTCGAGCCTCAATGATGTAGCGTCGGATGCTCACGGGTCCGGCGCTACACGCCGACGTGCGATGCCGGCGACTGGCGAAAGCATTTTGTCTTCCGAAATTGCCGAGCTTCGCGGATTGCTGCCGGCGCTTGGCCGGCGCTTCTGGCCGCTAAGCAGTCACCAGCTCGGCGCGTTCTAGTCCAACTCGGCAATTGACCTTCCCCGAACGGGCCAAAGCTTGAACAGGAACCGCCGACTCGGTAGTACGGAAGCCTTCTTCAGTGCTGCCGTGCGTCGGCAACAGTCTGGTCAACCTTGAAGAAGTGCTTGCGCGCCATCGCCACTAGCTGGTCGCCAGCCGGGCGCTCCACCACATTTGGGTCCGATGATGGGCTTTGCCGTAAGCGGCCGACGCTTTTCCAAGTAGTTTGGAAAATCCGCGAGGGCTTTGTAATCCCCAGCGTGGGGTAGCCAGTCGGCCTGACGGCCTTCACGTTAGGCCGCCGCATGTGTCTTCTGAAAACGCGATGGCTCGACACGTGAGTGCTCGCTTCTGCCTCTGCGACGCGCTCAACTCCACTTGCTCTAGATCAAGTGCAGATCGAATATCCGCTGGAAGCGGACTTGACAATCTCAAAAGGCGGTTTTCGCCGTAGGACGAGCGCATAGCGTGGCGCTAAGGTGAAGGCTTGTCTTCCCGCGAGTCACGCTTAATGGCAGCCCTGCGTCCACACGATCCGAGCGAAACCTATAACGATGGGGTTATTCGCCAGTTCACGGTGATGACCGTGGTCTGGGGAATCGTCGGCATGCTGGTCGGTGTGATCATCGCCGCGCAGCTTTATTGGCCGACCCTGTTCGAAGGCATTCCGTGGCTGAGCTACGGCCGACTGCGACCATTGCACACGAATGCGGTGGTGTTCGCGTTTGGTGGTTCGGCGCTTATCGGCACCAGCTTCTACATCGTGCAACGAACCTGCCACACGCGACTGATCTTCGACAAGCTGACCGCCTTCGTCTTTTGGGGCTGGCAGGCGGTGATCGTGGCTGCTGCGATCACCTTGCCTCTGGGCATCACGCAGAGCAAAGAATATGCCGAGCTTGAGTGGCCGATCGACCTGCTGATCACAGCGGTCTGGGTTGCCTACGGCGTGGTGTTTTTCGGCACCATCGCACGCCGTCGGGTGCGCCACATCTATGTCGCGAACTGGTTCTACGGCAGCTTCATCATTGCCATCGCCCTGCTGCACATCGTCAACAACATGGTGCTGCCGGTCAGCATGACCAAATCCTACGGCGTCTTCAGTGGCGCCGTGGATGCGATGTCGCAGTGGTGGTACGGCCACAACGCAGTGGGGTTCTTCCTGACCGCCGGCTTCCTCGGAATGATGTACTACTTCGTGCCCAAGCAGGCCGGACGGCCCGTGTACTCGTATCGCCTGTCGATCGTGCACTTCTGGGCGCTGATCGCGATCTATATGTGGGCGGGGCCGCACCATCTGCACTACACCGCGCTGCCGGACTGGGTGCAGTCACTGGGAATGGTGTTTTCGCTGATCCTGCTGGCGCCGAGCTGGGGCGGTGCGATCAACGGCATCATGACGCTATCGGGGGTGTGGCATAAGCTGCGCACCGACCCGATCATCAAGTTTCTGATCGTCGCCATCTCGTTCTACATGATCGCGACGTTTGAAGGTCCGATGATGTCGATCAAGACGGTCAATGCGCTCAGTCACTACACCGACTGGACCGTTGGCCATGTCCACGCCGGCGCGCTCGGCTGGGTCGCAATGATCACGCTGGGTTCGCTGTACTCGATGTTGCCGCGCCTGCTCGGACTCAAGCAGATGTGGTCGGTGCGACTCATTGATACGCATTTCTGGCTGCACACGCTGGGCGTGCTGATCTACATCACCTCGATGTGGATCGCTGGCGTTATGCAAGGGTTGATGTGGCGCGCCGCCAATGAAGACGGCACGCTGACCTACACCTTTGTCGAGTCGCTGGTGGCGACCTATCCGTACTACTTGGCGCGCTTGATCGGCGGCGTGGTGGTACTAGTCGGCATGTTCGTCATGGCCTGGAACATGTGGCAAACCTACCGCATCGCCACCAGTCGCGCCGATGCACCGGTGCTACCGCCGGCCATGCAACCGGTTGCGGCAGGAGCAAGACCATGAGCGAACCGCAGGAACACGCCCACGCAAAAGTCGAAAAGAACGTCGGCCTGATGGCAATGCTGATCGCCCTGGTGATTAGCTTCGGCGGCTTGGCCGAGATTGTTCCGCTGATGTTTCTCGCTGAAACCATCGAGCCAGTGCCAGGCTTGAAGCCCTACGCGCCGCTGCAGCTGGCCGGTCGCGATATTTACGTGCGCGAGGGTTGCTACAACTGCCACTCACAAATGATTCGCACGCTGCGCTTTGAAACCGAACGCTACGGGCCGTACTCGCTGGCCGGTGAATCGGTGTATGACCGGCCCTTCCAGTGGGGCAGCAAGCGCACTGGTCCGGACCTGGCGCGGGTCGGCGGTCGCTATTCCGACGACTGGCACCGCGTGCATCTGCTTAACCCGCGCGATGTGGTGCCCGAGTCGAACAGGCCGTCCTATTCGGGGCTTGCCGAGGCCAGCATCGATATCGGCCTAGTGAAGCGCAAAATGCGCGCCCTGCAAACGCTCGGCGACCCGTACAGCGAAGCCGACATCGAAGGTGCCGGCGCGGCGGTGTTAGGTCGCACCGAGCTCGACGCGCTGGTGGCCTACCTGCAAGGGCTAGGGCGCCACGCACCCGGTCGCGCCGCTGCAACGGCTCCGGCATCAACGGAGGCCACACCGTGAACGCCGGCGTCTGGTCCGGCGTAGTCACCGCGATACTCATGCTGGCTTTCCTCGGCGGCGTGAGCTGGGCGTGGAGCTCACGTCGCAAATCGGAGTTCGATCAGGCAGCTCAGCTGCCCTTGGATGATGACAACGCGCCTGAGGAGAGCCGTCAATGAACGCCGTACTCTCGACCTACATCATCGTTCTGACCGCGATTGGCATCGTCGGCTGCGTCTGGCTATTGCGCTGGACCGGCAAGCGGCGGCCCGGTGATCCGAAACCGGAAGAAACCAGTCACTACTGGGACGGCGATCTCACCGAGTACAACAAGCCGATGCCGCGCTGGTGGCTGGTGATGTTCTACCTGACGATCGTCTACGGCGTCGGCTATCTGGTCTATTACCCGGGCCTCGGTTCGTGGCAGGGCTCGAGTGGATGGACCTCAGCCAAGGAGCACGACGCGGATGCCGCGCTAGCGGAAAAGAAACTCGCCGAAGCCTTTGCCGGCTACGAATCCGGATCGATTGAAGAGCTGGCGCAAAATCAGAAGGCGCTGCGCCACGGTCGCTCGATATTCGCCAACCACTGCGCTACCTGCCATGGCTCCGATGCGGGTGGTGCGAAAGGCTTTCCGAATTTGACCGACGACATCTGGCACTGGGGCGGCAGCGCGGAAGCCATCCTGGCCACCGTGGTTGCGGGTCGCCAGGCAGCGATGCCTCCCATGGAAGCCATCCTCGGCAAAACCGGCGTGACCGAAACTGCCGTGTACGTGCAGTCACTGTCCGGTCAAGCCGCTGACCCTGCATTGAGTGCGGCGGGTGCCAAACGATTTGCCGGGATCTGCGCTGCCTGCCATGGAGCCGATGGCCGCGGTATCGCGGCGATGGGCGCACCCGATCTGACCGACAGCTATTGGCAATACGGCGGTGATTTCGAATCGATTCGCGAATCGATTGCGCTGGGTCGGCAGGGCATGATGCCGGCCCATGAGCCGCTGATAGGACACACACGGGCGCGGCTAGTCGCTGCCTGGGTTTACTCGCTGTCGCAGCAGCCGTCCGAGTAATGCAATGACGGTAGTCGCCGAACCAACCTTCGATCATCCGCCGCGGCCACTGGCGCAGCGACTCGGTGCCATTCTGTGGCCGAGCTTCTTCAGCGCCGGTGTCGCGACCACCGTGTTCGGTGCATTCGTCGATCCGATCGAACTGCGCAACATCACCTTCCCCGACCTCGAAATCAGCCGTGGCCTGGGCTACACCGTGGCGTTCTTCATGTTCTGGCTGTCCACCGCCAGCGCCAGCGCATTCACCTGGATTCTGCTGCGGCCGGCGAGTCGGTTCAATGCGCGCCAACCGCGGAACGGAAGCTGATCGTGACTGATTCTCGCGCCAGCCAAATGCGCGCATGAGCCAGCTGATCGACTCGCTGCTGGTCGAGTCCGAGGGAGCCGGTTTATACGCGGCCGAGCGCAAGGTTTACCCACGCGACATTCGCGGCCGCCACGACACCCTCAGACGCATCTCCGTGTTCGTTTTGCTCGGGATGTACTACCTGTTCGCGTGGCTGTCCTGGGACGGTCGCCAAGCGGTGCTGTTCGATCTGCCGGCGCGCAAATTCTTTGTCTTCGGTCTGACTTTCTGGCCGCAGGACTTTTTCTTTCTCGCTCTGCTGCTGATGATCGCCGGCCTGACGCTGTTCTTTTTCACCACCGTCGCCGGTCGCCTGTGGTGCGGCTACGCCTGCCCGCAAACCGTGTGGACCGAAGCCTTCCTGTGGATGGAGCGGATCACCGAAGGCGATCGCGCCAAACGCATCAAGCTCGATGCCGCGCCATGGTCGCGCGACAAGCTGTTGCGCAAGGGCAGCAAGCACGCGCTGTGGCTCGTGTTCGCGCTGTGGACCGGGTTCACCTTTGTCGGCTACTTCACGCCGATTCGCGAGCTTGCCAGCAGCGGCCCGTTCGAATGGTCCGGCTGGGAGGCGTTTTGGGTGCTGTTCTATTCGCTGGCAACCTGGGGAAACGCCGGATTCCTGCGCGAGCAGGTCTGCAAGTACATGTGTCCGTACGCACGTTTTCAGGGTGCGATGTTCGACCGCAATACCTTGATCATCGCCTACGACGCGCGCCGCGGCGAACCGCGCGGATCGCGCAAGCGCGGCCTCGGCAGCGTGCAGGATCGCGCCCGTGAACTGCTGTCATCCGACGCCGCGGATCGCTGGCTGAGCATCGCCAACTTGCGCCCCAGTGCGGCGGCACGCCAACTCGATGCACACGGCACCACCGCTGCTCACGCGTTGACGTCGATGGCTGCGACCGCCATCGAACTGGTCGCACCGCCGGCGGCTGCCGAACTCGGCGACTGCATTGATTGCACGCTATGCGTGCAGGTCTGTCCAACCGGCATCGATATCCGCAATGGGCTGCAGTACGAGTGCATCGCCTGCGGCGCTTGTGTCGATGCCTGCGATTCGGTGATGGACAAGATGGGCTTCCCGCGCGGACTGGTGCGTCACACCACGCTCAACGCGATGCCGGATCTGCCGAGCAGCCTGCTGCGGCCGCGCGTGCTGATCTACGGCGTGTTGTTGCTGACTCTGCTGATCGGCTGGGGCTGGGGCGTGACCCATCGTGCGCCGCTGATCGCAGATGCGCTGCGTGATCGCAATGCGCTATATCGGGTGGAAGGCCGCACGATTGAGAATGTCTACACGCTCAAGCTGGTCAACAAGCAGGAGATGGCGCAGACCTACCGCATCAGCTTGATCGACGCCGCGCCCATCAGCTTGCCGAACGACCAACTCGACGTGCACGCCGATGCTGGAGCGGTGGTGTCTGTGCCATTGACGCTGCAAGCGCCGGCAGACCAAGTGCGCGGGCGACATGCATTGCAAATTCGCGTGCAGTCGATCGAAGATCCCGCAGTAGAAGTCACGATCGAAACGGCCTTTTTCGGACCGCTGCAATGAGCGAGCGTCAATCGAAACCGATCTGGCGCGAGCCGGTGGTCTGGATTGTGATCGGCCTGCCATTGGCAACGTTGATCGCCGGCGCAGTCACGATCGGCATCGCGCTCAAACAGCCGGCTGACTCTCGATCGGCCGACGTGAGTCGCATCGCGCAGATCCAGTTCGAAGATCAAGCGGCGGATCACCTCGCCGCCGAGCACGGCTTGCGCGCCACGCTGAACTTCAACGCCGCCAGCGGCACGATCGAACTGTTCGTCGAGCCGGAAGAGTTCGCCGATGACGCGCTTATGCTGCAACTGGAGCATCCGGTGCAGGCGGCGAAGGATCGCGAATTACCGCTGCGACGCGAAGGTCGGCACTGGGTCGCCAGCACCGCGCCGTGGGGCGCTCAGGCCTGGCGGGTTCATCTGACTGGCGATGCTGGACGTTGGCGACTCAGCGGTCGGCTAGATCAAGGCGCTTCGGCAACCCAGCTATTGCCCGCCGTGTCGCGCTGATGGCTGAGTCACGCTGCGCGCACTGCGGCGAAG
>JBBSIY010000190.1:0-7004 GCA_038257785.1 Lysobacterales bacterium | reverse complement strand
TCGGTTCCCGAACGCATATGCATGGACAGCAGCAGCAAGAACGGCACCAGCAGCATCACCCGGATCATCTTTTCGATCACCGCGGCCGATGCAGCCGCCTCACCCATCGCGTTGCCGGCTACCACCACCTGCGCTACTTCATGAATGGTTGAGCCGACATAAATCCCGTAAGCGTGATCGCTCCAGCCGAGCAGCGGATACAGCCAGGGGTACAGAAACATCGACAGTGTGCCGAACACCACCACCGTTGCCACCGCCACGGCGACTTTATGCGGCTCGCCGCGGACAACGGGTGCGGTCGCAATCACCGCCGCTGCGCCGCAAATAGCGCTGCCTGCGCCGATCAGCATCGCGGTCTGCCGATCCAGCTTGAAGACGCGCGTACCCAAGATCACCGCGAGCAAAAAAATCGAGCCAACCATCATCAGCGCGATCGCCGCCCCGCTGAACCCAACGCTGGCGATGTCCTGAAACGTAATGCGAAAGCCGTACAGCACGATGCCGGCGCGCAGCAGCATGCTCTTGGCGAAGTCGATCCCGGACGCTGATCCCGACGAAACGGTCGGCCAAACGTTGCCCAGACCAATACCCAGCACGATGGCCAGCGTTAGTGCACTTAACCCCCACGCCTGCAGCTGCGGTAGCTCCGCTGCTGCGATCGATACAGCCGCAAGCATGCTGACTAAGGCCAGGCCGCGCCAAAACGCGCGTTCGGCATAGCGCGAACGTGGCGCTGCCATGGCGATGTGCAAGGACGAAGACGACGGCGAGTTCACTCAGTAGCTCCTGTTCCGAGGTCGCACACTGCGCCGGCGCCAAATGTGAGTCCAATGCATATACTTCACAGATACATGAACCTTACTCATAGTTATGAACCTGCATCTGCTGCGCATGTTTTTGTCTGTCGTCGAACAGAACAGCTTTTCGCGCGCGGCTGAGGCGCTGTTCATCAGTCAATCAGCCGTGTCCAAAGGCATCCGTGAACTCGAGCACCAGCTTGACCTGCCGCTGATTGACCGCGGCGCCGGCGCGGGCATGGGACAGCGCGGCATTCGCCTTACAGAAGGCGGCGAAGCCTTGTTCCAACACGCGCGGAGCATCTTCGCCCTCGAGCGCATCGCCGCCGAGGAGGTGCGCGACCGCGTCGGATTGCGCAAAGGGCGTCTGCGCATCGGCGCCAGCACTACGGTAGCCAGCTACTGGCTACCTAGCTACATCAGCGAATTTTTGCGCGCACTGCCTGACATCGAAGTCAGCCTCGTAGTTGGCAATACCGAGGAGATCAGCATCGCGTTGATCGAGTGCCGGCTAGATCTCGCGTTCGTCGAAGGCATGGTCGACGATCCGCGATTGACGACTACGCTTTGGCAGCAGGAGCGGCTGCTGCTGGTGACCGGCGCAAAAAACACACTGGGCAAGACGCGCCGCACAACAATGGCGCAGCTGCAGCAACAGCTTTGGCTGATGCGCGAGCCAGGATCAGGCACACGTCAGGTCGCCCAAGCATTTCTCGACGCGCATGGATCGTCGCTCACCAAGATCATCGAGATTGGCAGCAACGAAGCCATCTCACGCATTGTCGCTAGCGGATCGGGCGTGGCTTTGTTGCCGGAAGCGGTCGTCAACGACCTGCTCGCCGATGGTCGCTTGCATCTGATCAAGCTGAAAGAAGCTGACGACCTGCTCCGACCGCTGTATCGCGTCGAACTTTGCAATCGACCTCAGCCCGCTGCGGTAAGCCGGTTTCTGCAGCTCGCCGATCCGCAAGCCGCAACGGCCTCAAAGCCTCGCGCCTAAGCGGACAGCGGTGTCGAAGGCTGTTTATACGGTGGTGATGCACGCACCATCTCCGCAAGCGAGTGCGCCAGCTCGCGCTCGGCCATGACCACGGCATCGGCGCCATGCTCAAGCAAATGCTTCAGCTGATTGTCACTGTGTGCCCGTGCGAGCACAGAGATGGAGGGATTCAGAGCCTTGAGGCGTTCGATGGTTTCGCCGACTTCAAGCACCTGCGGAATAGCAAACACGGCCATTCGCGCACGCATCGGCGATGCCTCCTCCATGACACGGGGGTTCGCCGCGTTGCCGCGCACCGTGTGCAGACCTGCGTCACGCGCGCGCTGGACGAGCAGCGCGTCGTCCTCGATTACCACGACCGGCACGCCGCTCTCGCGCAACAAATGCGCTAGATGGCTGCCAACCCGTCCGTAGCCGACCACGATGGTGTGGCCGTCTATGTCGATGGGTGCCACCTCAGGCTCGATCGGTAGCGCATCAGGCCCCTCTGCTTCATTACGTGCCTGCCAACGATCAAGCGCTTTGAACAGCAGAGGATTGACCATGATCGAAATCAAGGCACCTGCCAGCACCAGATCCTGACCGGACTTCGGCATCAGCCCCAACGCGGTGCCTAGGCCGGCGATGATGAATGCGAACTCACCAATCTGCGCAAGGCTGGCCGAAATGGTCAATGCAGTCGATGACGGATGGCCGAAGGC
This sequence comes from Lysobacterales bacterium, assembly GCA_038257785.1. Taxonomy (GTDB): domain Bacteria; phylum Pseudomonadota; class Gammaproteobacteria; order Xanthomonadales; family Xanthomonadaceae; genus JANNWF01. Next base: position 4,506 of record JBBSIY010000190.1, on the reverse strand, counting down.
ACGCACGATGACGTACGCCGCGATTGATTTGCCGAAGATGATGATCAGCGTAGTGGCCAACACCTGCAGCGGCTGTTCGATCAGGATATTGGGATCGAACAACATGCCGACCGACACGAAGAACAACACCGCGAACGCGTCGCGCATCGGCAGCGAATCCTGCGCCGCTTGGTGACTGAACTCCGACTCGTTAAGCAACATTCCCGCAAAAAACGCGCCGAGCGCGAATGACACCCCGAAGAGCAGCGCTGAACCACCGGCCACGCCCATCGCAATTGCCAGCACGCCCAACGTGAACAGCTCACGCGAGCCTGTTCCCGCCGTGCGTTCGAGCACCCACGGGATCACCCGCCTACCGACAACCAGCATGAAGGCAATAAACGCGGCCACCTTGCCGAAGGTGATCAGCAACGCAAGCAGCACTGAACCGCCGCCGCCCTCCGCCTCACCGCCGCGAAGGTCAGCCAGCGAGGGAATGAGGACCAACGCCATCACGCAGGCGAGATCCTCGACAATCAACCAGCCAATGGCGATGCGTCCACGCTGGGTGTCCAGCAGACGGCGCTCTTCCATTGCTCGCAGCAGCACCACGGTGCTCGCGGTGGCCAGCGAGAAGCCAAAGATCACGCCCTGAAGATGCGTCCATCCCAGCAGTTGCGACAGGCCCCAGCCGAGCAGAGTCGCAACGCTGATCTGCCCCACCGCACCCGGGATCGCGATGTGCTTGACGGCGATCAGATCGCGCAGCGAAAAGTGCAGTCCAACACCAAACATCAGCAGAATGACGCCGATCTCCGCCAGCTGCGGCGCAAGCGTCGCGTCACCGACAAATCCAGGTGTGTAGGGCCCGACCATGACGCCCGCAAGCAGGTAGCCAACTAGGGGCGACAGGCGCAGCCGGTGGGCCACGGTGCCTAAAATGAAGGCAAGGACAAAACCCACAACCAGAATGGCGATCAGCGATGTGTGGTGTGGCATCCCTGCTCCTGTCTAATCGAATCATGCCCAATCGAATCAATCTGTCGCCGCCGTGCGCCCTGTAGGGACGCGCCAACGACAGTCTTCGCCCAGCCAGCCGATTGAGTAGTTGGCGAGCTGGCGACTAGACGACTGTGTTTGGCTTACGCAAATTCTCCGTTCAAATCAACGGCTCAGCCCGAAGGCAGTTCATTCAGCGCAATCCAGTTCAGCCAAAGTAGCAGACCATGATCGACGGAGTATCGTTCCGCTAGGAGACAAGTCATGAGCACACAAGCGCCGTTGCCAACTCCCGTCCACAACTCAGCGGCTAAACGTTTTGAGATTCACGTTGACGGCCATGTAGGCGTGATTGACTACCGAGGTGATGGTGATCAATTGGTGCTCCCGCACGTCGGTGTGCCGCCTGCGCTTGAGGGGCGCGGCATCGCCGGCTCACTAACGCGCGCCGCCTTGGACTGGGCGCGAGACAGCGGCATGAGGGTCGTGCCGGTGTGTCCGTATGTCGTTGCGTGGTTGAAGCGGCACCCCGAGTACGCCGATCTGATTGCCGCCGACTAAGTCGGCAAATCGCCGTCGTCGAAGTCAGCGCATGCATCGCGCACCGCGAGCTATCGCTTGCGAACCGCGCCGAACAAATTTCTCGCTGCGAGCGCGAGGTTCGAGCTGAAGAGCTCAACGCGCTAGTTTTCGCGTTCTGCCCACTGGCATCGCACCGATCCATGCCATTCGTCACATGCCAGCGACCGGGTTTGCCGCCACCATTGGCAGGTCTGAATCATCCCGTCGTCACCTAACCGGATGCCGAAGCCCTTGCGCGACGCGCGACGCGCGCGTCATGTCAACCCAAACCCGTTGTGGGGAGTGAATCATGGATCGTCGTACCTTCGTCACCCTTTCTGGCCTTGGCGCCGGGGCCCTGCTGCTGCCGGCTTATAGCCGCGTTATCGCAGCCGAAGCGCTGTTAGAAAAGCTTGATCCTCAGATGAAGAAGCGACTTGCCGATGTGGCGCTAGCTGCGGCAAAAGAGGCCGGCGCTAGCTATTGCGACGTGCGCATCGGCCGCTATCTGAACCAGTTTGTGGTCACCCGCGAAGACAAGGTGCAGAACGTGGTCAACACCGAATCCACCGGCGTTGGCATTCGCGTGCTGGCCAAGGGCACCTGGGGTTTTGCCGCTACTAACGCATTGGATAGCGACAGCGTGGCGCGCGCCGCCAAGCAAGCAGTGACCATCGCGCACGCCAACGCGCGGCTGCAAACCGCGCCGGTTGAGCTAGCGCCGGTCACGGGCGTTGGCGAAGTGAGCTGGGCAACGCCGATCAAAAAGAATGCGCTGGAGGTGCCGCTCAAAGAAAAGGTTGAGCTGCTGCTCGCTGTTAACGCCGCCGCGATGGCAGCCGGCGCCAACTACGTCAATTCGACGATGTTTTTGGTCAATGAACAAAAGTACTTCGCCTCGACCGATGGCTCCTACATCGATCAGGACGTGCACCGCATCTGGGCACCGATGAGCGTCACCGCCATCGACAAAGAATCCGGCAAGTTCCGCAGCCGCGCCGGCCTGTCATCGCCGATGGGTATGGGCTACGAGTACTTGGAGCCGCAGACATCAGGACGCATCGCGATGCCGGGCGGCGTGGTCGGCTACTCGTCGTCTTACGACATGATCGAAGACGCGAAGCTCGCCGCCGAACAGGCCAAGCTGAAGCTAAAAGCGAAGTCGGTGAAGCCCGGCAAGTACGATTTGGTGCTCGATCCCGCCAACCTGTGGCTGACCATCCATGAATCGGTCGGTCATCCGACTGAGCTTGATCGGGTGCTCGGCTACGAAGCCAATTTCGCAGGCACCAGCTTTGCCACGCTGGATAAGTGGAAGTCGAAAAATTACCAGTACGGCAGCGACAAGGTCAGCATCGTGGCGGACAAAACGCAGCCGCTCAGCTTGGGCAACGTCGGCTACGACGACGAAGGTGTGAAAACCAAACAGTGGGACATCATTCGCGACGGCATCTTGGTCAACTATCAAGCGATCCGCGATCAGGCCGGCATTCTGGGTGAGAAAGAATCGCACGGCTGCTGTTACGCCGACTCGTGGTCCAGCGTGCAGTTCCAGCGCATGGCCAATATTTCGCTGCAGCCGGGCAAGGACAAGCTCACGCCTGAGGAAATGATTGCCGACGTCAAGGACGGTATCTATATCGTCGGCGCTGGCTCATTCTCGATCGACCAGCAGCGCTACAACGCGCAATTTGGCGGCCAGCTGTTCTTTGAAATCAAGGACGGCAAAATCACCGAACAGATTGAAGACGTCGCGTATCAAATTCGCACACCGGAGTTCTGGAACGCCTGCGCGGGCGTTTGCGATGTAAGCGACTACCGCCACGGCGGCTCGTTCTTTGACGGCAAGGGCCAGCCGTCGCAGTCGTCTGCGGTGTCCCACGGCGCGTCTACCGCGCGCTTCAACGGCATCAACGTCATCAACACCGCCCGCAACCTCGGCTAAGGATAAGGAGTTAACCCATGAGTCTTTTTAACGAAGCCGAAGCCAAGGACATCCTCGACAAGGTCATCAAGCTAAGCAAAGCCGATGAGTGCAGCGCGACCCTGCAAGGTTCGATCAACGGCAACTTGCGCTTTGCGCGCAACAGCGTCTCGACCAGTGGCGAAGTTCAAGAAATCGTGCTGAGCGTGCAGGTTGCGTTTGGCAAGCGGGTCGGCGTCGCAACCATCGGCGAATTTGATGACGCCGCGCTAGAGCGCGTGGTGCGGCGGGCCGAGGACTTGGCCAAGCTCGCGCCAGAGAATCCTGAGTTCATGCCCGCGATCGACAAGCAAACGTATGCCACGACAAAGTCCTATGTGGACGCTACAGGAGCGATCACGCCAGACTTTCGCGCCCAAGTCGCCGCCGACTGCATCGAGCCCTGCAAGGCCGACAAACTGGTCGCGGCGGGCTATTTTGTCGATAGCAAAGCCTTTGTGGCGACTGCCAACAGCCGAGGCAATTTTGGCTATCAGCAGTTCGCCTCTGCGGATCTCACCTGCACGGTGCGCACTGACGACGAACGCGGCTCGGGCTGGGTCGGCAGCAACGTCGCTGATATCAAAGAGTTCGACGCCAAGCGCAGCATTCGCACGGCGATCCAAAAGGCCAAAGGATCGGCCGAAGCCAAGGCGCTGGAGCCGGGTAAGTACACGGTGATTCTTGAACCAGCGGCGGCTTCGGGTCTAATCACCTTCATGATGTTTGGCTTTGATGCGCGTCAGGCCGATGAAGGTCGCAGCTTTTTGACCAAAAAAGGCGGCGGCAATCGCATCGGTGAAAAAGTCTTCGACGAGCGCGTCAGCCTGTATGCCGACCCGGCCGAGCCAGGCCTTGAGGTTGTGCCGTGGGATCAAGAAGGTTTACCACGTTCGCGTGTGCAAATCGTCAACAAAGGCGTGGTGGAGAACCTCGGCTATTCGCGCTTTTGGGCAAAAGAAAAAGGCACGCAGGCGCGGGCGCAGCCGGGCAATCTAATCATG
>JBBSIY010000189.1:0-7015 GCA_038257785.1 Lysobacterales bacterium | reverse complement strand
TTGGCAAATGCGGCATTGGTGGGCGCGAAAACGGTGAAGGGACCTGCGCTCGACAGCGTTTCAGCCAATCCGGCGGCCTTCACGGCAGTCACCAAGGTTGAAAAGTCCGGGTTTCCGGCGGCGACTTCAACGATGGTATCGGCCTTCGCAGCAATCGGAAGAGCAAACAGCACGCTGGCGGCAATAGACACGAATAGCTTGTTCATAGGGTGACTCCTCAGGGGACGGAACGTGGACTGGTTTAACCACGGATCGCAGTCTGCGTGAGCGAGTGTCAAGCTAAAGTACAGCGCGGGTGAAGCGCCTGCTCACTGGTGTGATGCAGGCGCTCACGTGAATTTCGCCTCGCCATCACCCCACGCGACGTGCAGTCCCTTCGCTTCGAGGCGAGTGCGCCCACGTCGATTGAGCGCTATCGCGCTGCAGCCCCTAGTCGCCGGCCTGATCTAAGCTCGGCAGCAGATCAATGATCCGCTGCATGCGGGCGTATGCGGTGGGTGCTTGCAGGAGGTGCTGCTGCGCCGGCATCTCGAACGGCAGCAGTTCGGCAAGACGGCAACTTATCCACTGCGCCTGATCGAAGTGCGCGCGCGGAGCTTTGGCGTGTGGACCGCCAACCTGTTCGAGGATGCGTTCGAGCAGGTGCACGAGTAGCGAGTGCTCAGGTTCGACGGCGGCGTCCACATCGTCATCAATGAATTCGACTTCGGCGACGATCAAACCGTTGTCGCGCACCTTGGTGCGTTCAACATGAAACCGCTGCCCGCCAATGCAGGTGAGCCCGAGCATGCCGTCCGCCAAGGTATAGAAGTCGACAATCTTGGTCGTAGTGCCGAGTGCCGCCGGCTGCGCGGGCGTTTCGCCATCGGCGTCCAGATACAGACACACGCCGAACGGTCGCTGCTCGCGCGTGCATAGGCGAATCATGTCGATGTAGCGCGTTTCAAAAATCCTCAGGCGCAGCTCGCCGCCGGGAAACAGCACGAGGCGCAGCGGAAATAGCGGTAGCTCATTGGCCTTAATGTGCAGGGGCCTCCGTCAATAATGCGCAGTTATTTTTGCGCGCGCGTTTACGATTGCAGCAAAGCGCAACGGCGCGCCCTCGAAGCCGCCGTTGGACATAAACACCACGTCATCACCTGCGCTCACGCGTGCATCGAGCTCGGCAAGCAGCGCGTCCACGTTGGCAACCGCAACACCTACACCGCGCAGTGCGCTGACCACAGCGTCGGCGTCCCAAGGCAGCTCCGCGCGGCGCAAAAAAAGCACTAGATCAGCGTCACTCAAAGAAGGGGCAAGCTGCGCCGAATGTGCGCCGAGGCGCATCGAGTTGCTGCGCGGCTCAATCGCCACAACAACGCGACGTTTGCCGCCGGCCCGCAGGCCTGCAAGCGTTGTCTGGATCGCCGTGGGGTGGTGAGCGAAATCGTCGAACACGCGAACGTCTGCGTGATCAGCAAGCAGCTCCATGCGTCGCTTAGGGCCGCGAAAGCTCGCTAATGCAGCAACAGTTTGGCGCGGATCAAAACCGGCGGCGCTGGCGGCGGCGATGGCAGCCAGCGCGTTCATGACGCTGTGCCGCCCAAGCATTGCCCACCGCGCCTCGCCGATCAGCTGGTCCGCATGCAGGACGCGGAATGCCGAGCCGTCGGCGTTGATCAGCTCGGCGCGCCAATCGGCCCCGACGTTTGGATCAATGGCAAAGCGCTCAACCGGCGTCCAGCAGCCCATCGCCAGCACGTCGGCGAGCGCAGCGTCTTCGGCGTTGACGATCAGGCGGCCGTTGCCCGGCACGCAGCGAATGAGATGGTGAAATTGAGTCTTGATGGCGTCGAGATCGGCAAAGATGTCGGCGTGATCGAATTCCAGATTATTGAGGATCGCGATCTGCGGACGGTAGTGCACAAACTTGCTGCGCTTGTCGAAGAAGGCGGTGTCGTATTCATCGGCTTCGACAACAAAACACGCACCAGTGCCGCGTCGCGCAGAGACCGGAAAATTACCCGGCACGCCGCCGATCAGAAACCCCGGCTCGCCGCCGCAGACGTCGATGATGTGCGCCAGCAGCGAGCTGGTCGTGGTTTTGCCGTGCGTGCCAGCGACGCCCAGCACGCAGCGGCCCGGCAGCACGCGCTCAGCTAGCCATTGCGCGCCGGAGGTGTAATTGAGGCGCTGGTTTAAAACGTGCTCGACGGCAACGTTGCCGCGTGAAAGCGCGTTGCCCACGATGACCTGATCGCAGTCTGGGTCGATATGGTCTGCGCTGTAGCCACTGCCCAGAGTGATGCCCAGTGCCTCCAGCTGCGTGCTCATCGGCGGGTAGACGTTGGCATCGCTGCCGACGACCTCATCACCTTGTTCGCGTGCAAGCGCGGCAAGCCCGCCCATGAAGGTGCCGCAGATGCCAAGGACGTGCAGGCGCATCGACTATTTCGCCACGCTGGGCATGAGCATCTGGTCGAGGCCGAGCTCAAAGACGAATAGGCCAAACGCCAGCAGCATGGCCGAGAATCGCGGCCAGTCCAGCGCGTGCCGGTAGATGTGGCTGTTGATGACCAACTTCCAGCTGACCAGAATCAGGCTCAGCCAGCCAAACGCCAGCTGTCCCGGTGTTGGCGTCGCACCCGGTAACAAGGGCGGCAGGTCGGCTGAGTAAAGCGCCAGCGGCAGCGAGACCGCCGCCACGATGAGGCTGCTGCCGGCCAGCGCTGTCAGCGTTTGTAGGTAACGTTCGCGGCGCTGGCGAACGCTCAGCAGCAGCCACGGCGCGGCCAGCAGCATCGCAAGTGACAGGGCAATGCGCGGCAGCGCCTGCGGGAAGTCGAGCAGGCTGGCGTACAGCAGATCAAGCGCGACGCCTGCGATGATCAGATTGCGCGCGAGGATGGGAGAGAACGGCAGGTCCTGCGGCCCACGGCGCAGCAGGCACAGGTCGATCAACTGCGACAGCAGGGATTTCATAGGCGAGGCGTTGCTCGATGGAGCGTTGCTAGGTGAAACCTTGCGAGGTCAAGCACGGACATCACGACACGTAGGTTGAGGCTCAGGAGGTCGCCGCCGTGTTGGCTCCAATGGCCGTTAGCACGCGGCCCAGTACTTCATCCATCGGACCCACGCCAAACACGCAGGCCAGCTTGTTGCGGCTGCGGTAGAAGTCGATAACGGGCGCCGTTTGATCGGAATACACGCGCAGTCGATTGCGTACCGCGTCCGGGCTGTCGTCGGCACGCCCTTCGGCCTGCGCGCGTCCCGCGATTCGCTGAATCAGCAGCTCGGTATCGACATCGAGCTGTACGGCGATATCGACCGGCTGGGCGAGGCGTTCGAGCAGCGCATCGAGCGCGTTGGCCTGCACGAGGTTGCGCGGATAGCCGTCCAAGATGAAGCCGTTGGCGGTGTCGGGCTGGCGCAGGCGGTCTTCCAGCATGCCAAGCACGATGTCGTCAGACACCAGCTCGCCGCGCGCCATGACTTCCTTCGCCTGCATGCCGAGCGGCGTACCTGCGGCAACCGCCGCGCGCAGCAGATCGCCGGTGGAGATATGCGGCAATGCCAGCGCTTCTTTCAGCCGAGTCGCCTGCGTGCCCTTGCCCGAGCCGGGCGCCCCCAAAAGTACCAATCGCATGCGCGCTGTCGCCTCAATTCGTTGTGGACCTGCGCGAGGCGTGTCCGAGACCGTAAACTCGGCATCGATCCCGGCGGGCAGTGAACGGACACGCTAACTGCTGGCTAGGGGCAAGTCAAACCGCAGCGCAGCGCAGCAAACCTAGGGGGATAGCGTGGCTCAGGGCACACTTTTATATGCACAGTCCGGCGGCGTGACCGCCGTCATCAACGCGACCGCCGCTGGCGTCATCGAAACCGCCCGCACGCACAAGCTGCGCGTGCTCGGTGCAAGGAACGGCATTATCGGTGCGCTGCGCGAGGATTTGATCGATACGCGCAAGGAATCCGCCGCCGCCATTCGCGCGCTGCGCCACACGCCGGGCGGCGCGTTTGGCTCCTGCCGCTTCAAGCTGAAGTCATTTACCGAGAGTCGCGGCCAGTACGAGCGTCTTATAGAGGTGTTTCGCGCGCACGACATCCGCTATTTTCTATACAACGGCGGCAATGACTCGTCGGACACGGCCAACAAGCTGTCTCAGATCAGCAAGGACTTGGGCTACCCGCTGGCCTGCATCGGCGTGCCTAAAACCGTTGATAACGATCTTGCGATCACCGACTGCTGCCCTGGCTTCGGCTCGGTCGCCAAATACACCGCGGTGTCGGTGCTGGAGGCAAGCCTGGACGTTGCCTCGATGGCGGAGTCGTCAACTAAAGTGTTTGTGATGGAAGTGATGGGCCGCCACGCCGGCTGGATCGCCGCCGCCGCAGGTATGGCGCAGCGAGGTCCAGATGAGGCGCCGCATCTAATTCTTTTTCCAGAGAAACGCTTTGACGAAGCCGAGTTTTTGGCCAAAGTTAAATCTACGGTTGAGCGCGTTGGCTGGTGCACGGTGGTGGTATCGGAAGGCCTGCGTTGGCCAGATGGCCGCTTTGTCGCTGAGGCCGGAAGCGTCGATGCGTTCGGACATTCGCAGCTCGGCGGCGTTGGTCCGACGATCGCCCAACTGGTCAAGGAGCGGCTCGGCTACAAATATCACTGGGCCGTGCCGGATTATTTGCAACGCTCGGCGCGGCATCTGGCATCCAAGACGGATGCCGAACACGCGTATGCGGTCGGCAAAGCCGCGGTCGAGTACGCGCTGGACGGCAAGAATGCGGTGATGCCGGTGATCAAGCGGCTGTCGGATGCGCCGTATCGCTGGCGTATCGAGCCAGCGCCGCTGTCGAAGGTCGCCAACCATGAAAAGGTGCTGCCAAAGAGCTACATCCGCAAGGACGGCTACGGCATCACCGACGCGGCGCGGCGCTATTTCGAACCGCTAATTCGCGGCGAAGACCCGCCGCCGTACGGCAAAGATGGCCTGCCGCAGTACGTCAAGCTGAAGAACGTAGCAGTGGCGAAGAAGCTGGCGGAGTATCGGATCGAGGATAAGTAGGGCGGGGGCGTCTTAGCGTTTTGATGCATTTCGCGAGGTTTTACCCTCACCTCATCCCCTACCCCGGCCCAAGCGCACAACGCTTGTGCGTTCAGGGCCGTGCGAACCTGCGGTTCGCAGCAACGGCCCCTCACCCCGAGGGGAGAGGGGCTCAAGAGCAGGGAGAGGCGCGCTTCTAGCCCCTCTCCCCTCGGGAGAGGGGTTGGGGTGAGGGTGCGCCGCGCCAAGATCTCCGACCCCGCAGATCGAAATCCCCTTCGTTCGCTATACTTCGCGGTCTTTCGCGTCTTAAGCAACCGTTCACTCACTTTGGGAGGCTTCATGTTCGAGCAGTACGGCTTGATGTTGGCACTTGTCTGTGCCGGCCTAGCGATCATTTACGGCATCGTTACCGCCCGCTGGATTCTGGCGCAGCCCGCTGGCAATGCCCGCATGCAGGAAATCGCAGCGGCAGTTCAGGAGGGCGCAGGTGCCTATCTGCGTCGGCAGTACGTCACCATCGCCATCGTTGGCGCGGTGCTGTTTTTGGTTATTGGCTTTGTCCCCGTGCTCGGCTGGCCCACGGCCATCGGCTTCCTGATTGGTGCGGTGCTGTCGGGCCTCGCCGGCTTCATCGGCATGTTCGTGTCGGTGCGCGCCAACGTGCGTACCGCGCAGGCCGCGACGCTTGGCATCAACCCGGCGCTGAACGTCAGCTTCAAAGGCGGCGCGATCACCGGCATGCTGGTGGTGGGCTTGGGCCTGCTCGGCGTTACCGGCTATTTCATGCTGGTGATTGGTGACGCGGCGCCTAGCGCCGAGACGCTGAAGGGCGCGCTGCAGCCGATGATTGGTCTGGCCTTTGGTTCGTCATTGATCTCGATCTTCGCGCGTTTGGGCGGCGGTATCTTCACCAAGGGTGCGGACGTCGGCGCTGACTTGGTCGGTAAAGTCGAAGCCGGCATTCCAGAAGATGACCCGCGCAACCCGGCGGTCATTGCTGACAACGTTGGCGACAACGTCGGCGACTGCGCCGGCATGGCCGCTGACCTGTTCGAAACCTACGCGGTGACGGTGATTGCAGCCATGCTGGTTGCGGGCATTTCGTTCTCAGTCTACGGCTGGAACGGCGCGCTGCTGCCGCTCGTGATGGGTGCGACCTCGATCATTGCGTCCATTGTTGGCACCTACTTCGTCAAGGCGCGTGCGGGTGGCAAGATCATGAACGCGCTGTATCGCGGGCTTGGCGTTTCTGGCCTGCTCGCCGCCATCGCGTTCTTCTTCGTGATGCGCGACATGTTCCCGACCGAAATTGGCATGCCGCTGTTCTGGTGCGCGATGATCGGCCTCGGCCTGACCGCGGCGATGGTCTACATCACCGAGTACTACACCGCGACCGAATACGGCCCAGTGCAGCAGGTTGCCAAAGCGTCGGAAACCGGCCACGGCACCAACGTCATCGCTGGTCTTGCCGTGTCGATGAAGTCCACCGCCGCGCCGGTGCTCGCCGTCGCTGCCGCGATCTGGGGTTGCTACGAACTGGCTGGTCTGTACGGCGTCGCGATTGCTGCCGTATCGATGCTGTCGATGGCCGGCATGATCGTCGCGCTTGACGCCTACGGTCCGATCACCGACAACGCCGGCGGCATCGCCGAGATGAGCGGCATGGACCCGGAAGTGCGCAAGACCACTGATGCATTGGATGCGGTTGGCAACACCACCAAAGCCGTCACCAAGGGCTACGCGATTGGTTCGGCGGGCCTCGCCGCGCTGGTGCTGTTTGCTGACTACTCGCACAAGCTGACCGAGAAGTTTGCTGGTACCGACCGGGTGGTTAACTTCTCAATCGACAACCCGAACGTGGTTATCGGCCTGCTGATCGGCGGCATGATTCCGTACCTGTTCGGCGCCTTCGCCATGCAGGCTGTGGGTCGCGCGGCCGGTGCGGTGGTCGAAGAAGTCCGCCGTCAGTTCCGTGAGATCCCCGGCATCAT
>JBBSIY010000188.1:0-7018 GCA_038257785.1 Lysobacterales bacterium | reverse complement strand
TACACGCTGAGCATGACGCCGGCATCCAACAAGAACGGCGTGGCTACGATCCAAATTTCGGCAACCGATGGCAACTCATCGCCGGCGACGCGCTCGTTTCAGGTGACGGTGAACGCGGTCAACGACCCACCGACCTTCACCCTCAACGTCGGCGGTGGGCAGATCACTGCGACAGAAGGCGTAGGCGGTTGTGCGGCTCCGAACTGCATCGCTAGCGCGCTCAACTTCATCACCAATCGCACGCCCGGGCCAGCCACGGCGACCGATGAGTCGGGCCAAGCGGTGCGTCCGAATACTCAAAAAGACCAATTTGGTGATGCGCGTCTGGTGAGTGGAGCCTGTGTGCCTGCCAGCGTTGACCCGGTCGATCCAGCGCTGTTCTTTGTCGGCGGCGCGCTGCCGCGCATCAATGAGCCAGGCGGTGCGGGATCGTTTAACTTAGTCGCTGCGCTCGCTGGCGTGGTGGGGGCGGTCGATTGCGCGATCACGGTGATTGATGATGGTTCACCGAGCGCGACCTCCAGCCCGCAAACGCTGCGTCTCCGCTATCAGGCCGTGCCGTAACCCTGGCCCCTGACGGGTAAGTGGTGCCCGCTACTTTGCCGCTACGCAGGTATAGCGCCACGCAACCCTAGCGTGACGCCAACCTAAAGCGACGCAAAACGCCGGAGTTCGCTCCGGCGTTTTGCTTTTTCGACCTCGGCCAAGCACCGTAGGATTCTGTGAAACGATCTGATCAACCCGTCGCGAGCCTTGATGATTGGCAGAAGGGACGCGAAGCTGGGCGCGCGGCGCTTCCCGCCGATGTGCTGCCGTGGGTGGTTGAGCGCCTGCGTGAGGCACCGGCCACCGAGCGCGAGCTCAGCTTAACGCTCGACACGCTAGATTCTTTGAATGCGGATGGCGACACGCTCGCTGCCGCCGCATTGTTTGTTTCCCTTCAATCGCGTGAGCAAGACAAGACCGACCTAGCCGCGCCGATAGTTGGTGCGGCGGTGACTGAGCTGATCGCTGGCCAGCAGGCGGCGGAAAAGGTCTGGTCGATCTACGCGCAGCGAGGCGGTGGCAGCGGGGCGGAAGGCCTGCGTCGGCTGCTGCTGGCGATCATTCGCGATGTTCGCGTGGTGTTGATTCTTTTAGCCAGTCAGCTAGTGCGTTTGCGCATGGCGGCGGCGATGCCGGAGGAAGAGCGGCGGCAGCTCGCCCAGCTGACCGCCGATATTCACTCGCCGCTGGCCAATCGACTGGGTATTTGGCAGGTTAAATGGGAGTTGGAAGATCTCGCCTTCCGTCACTCGCAGCCGCAGGTGTATCGACGCATTGCCAAGCTGCTCGACGAGCGTCGCGTTGATCGCGAGCGGTTTGTTGAGAACTTCAAGCTGCAGCTGCGTGCATCGCTAGCGGATGCGGGTGTTGACGGTGACGTGGCAGGGCGGCCCAAGCACATCTACAGCATCTGGAAAAAGATGCAGCGCAAGGGCGTGCCGTTCAGTGAGCTCTATGACATTCGTGCGGTGCGTGTTTTAGTCAAAGATGTGGCCAGCTGCTATGCCGCTCTGGGGGTCGTGCATGGGTTGTGGACGCCGATTGCGGAAGAGTTTGACGACTATATCGCGCATCCAAAAGGCAACAACTATCGTTCGCTGCACACCGCGGTGATTGGCGCTGAAGGCAAAACCATCGAGATTCAGATTCGCACGTTCGATATGCATGCGCATGCCGAGCTGGGTGTGGCGGCGCATTGGCGCTACAAAGAAGGCGGCGGCGGCGATGCGGAGTTTGAACGCAAGATTGCCTGGATGCGGCAGCTGCTTGAAGGGCGCGATGATGATGTTGAGGGCGGACGCGATGGCGAAGGTGTATCGGCGGTCGACCATCGAACCTCCCTGGTAGAAGATCGCATCTATGTGCTCACGCCGCAGGGCGAGGTCATCGATTTGCCGCGCGGCGGCACGGTGCTTGACTTCGCCTATCACGTGCACACCGAGGTCGGGCATCGCTGTCGCGGTGCCAAGGTAAACGGCCGAATAGTGCCGCTGAGCCACCAGCCGCGTAGCGGTGATCGAATCGAAATTCTTACCGCGAAAAGCGCCGCGCCGCGCCGCGACTGGCTGCTTGCGCACAATGCATTTCTCGCCAGCTCACGCGCGCGGGACAAGGTGCGGGCGTGGTTTCATCGGCTCGATCAAACCCGCAACCTGAGTGAAGGTAAAGATCTGCTCGACCGCGAGCTGAAGCGCTTGGCGCTGCATCAAATCGACATCGAGCTGGTGCTGCCGCGTCTCAAGCTACAAAAGCTCGAAGAGCTCTACGTCGCCGTGGCGCTGGGCGATGTCAGCACCGGGCAGGTGGCGCGTGCCCTGCATGAGGCGTCGCAGCCAGCGTCCGAGTCCACGCGAACCGGCAACCCGCTGCCGGCAGCCGCGCTCGCGCGGCCACCCAAGCCGGCGGCGGGCTTCACCATTGAAGGCGTCGGCAATTTACTGACGCAGATGGCGCGCTGCTGCCAGCCGGTGGCGGGCGACTCGATCATGGGCTACATCACGCAGGGACGTGGAGTCAGCATCCATCGACAGGGCTGTCAGACGCTGGACCGCCTCGTTGCCAGCCATCCCGAGCGGCTGATGCCGGTGGAGTGGGGACGCAGTCGCGTGCAGAGCTTTAGCGTTGATGTGCTGGTGCGCGGCTATGACCGCAAGTGGCTGTTGAAAGACCTGACCAACGTGATCGGCAGCAACAACGCCCACATCTTGGGTCTCAATACCCGAATTGATGCCGACAGCAGCATCGCCGAGCTGCGCTTTACGCTAAAAGTAAATGACTTTGACCATCTGGGCACCGTGCTGGCGCGCATGGCTGCCGTGCCCGGCGTCAACGAGACGCGTCGCTGGCCTTGAGCGCTGATGGCGTCAGAAGGCTTGCTTGGCTTGCTATTCTGCTGACTTTCCAACGGATCGCTGAGGCCGTGGCAGGAGTGCGAGCGCAGTGCTAGATATTCCCGGCTATAGAATCCTGCGCGCGCTGGGGCGCGGCGGCATGGCCACCGTCTATCTGGCGATGCAGGAGTCGGTGCAGCGCGAAGTCGCGCTGAAGGTCATGTCGCCCACGCTGCACGGCGACGCCGAATTCGGCGAGCGCTTTCTGCGCGAGGCGCGGATCGCTGCCAGTCTGCGGCACCGTCATGTCGTGCAGGTTCACGATGTCGGCCGCGCTGATGATTTGCACTACATCGCCATGGAGTATTTGTCCGGTGGTCAAGTGCTCAATCGGACAAATGGCGCAGGTGATCTGGCGTTCTGTCTGCGGGTGACGCGCGAAATCGCTCTGGCGCTCGACTACGCGCACCGGCGCGGCGTTATTCATCGCGATATCAAGCCCGACAATATTCTGCTGCGCGATGATGGTGCCGCGGTGCTGAGTGATTTCGGCATCGCCCGTGCGCACGACAGCAAGCGCATGACGATGACCGGTACGATTCTGGGTACGCCGCACTACATGGCACCTGAGCAAGCGTCGGGCTCAGCGGTCGATGGTCGCGCTGATCTTTACGCACTGGGCGTGGTGTTTCACGAGATGGCCGTCGGTGTAGTGCCGTTCGATGCGGCTGACTGGGTGTCGGTGGGGCTCATGCATTTGTCGGCACCTGTACCGCGTTTGCCGCCTGCGCTTTCGCGGCTACAGCCACTTATCGACACCATGCTGGCCAAGGATCCAAGCGAGCGTTTGCAAACCGGCGCTGAGGTGGCGGAGGTGATCGCCGAAATGGAGCTGAGCATGGCCGCACCGCGGTCGCCAGCGATTTCAGCTGCGCCAGCCAAGGCTGAACTTGCCGAGCGCGGTATCAACTCCTCAGCGCAAGCGAGCACGCGGCGGCGTGGCGATGAGACGATAGGACGAGCGGCTGAGACATCGAGCGATGAGCCCAGTCTTGGGGAGATCGCAGAAGCGCTATCGAGCCCTTCGCAGCGCACGCGTCGGCGAGCTGAAAAAGACAGCCCGAGGCAGTCCGCATTGCGGCCATGGCACTGGGCCTTGGGTTTGCTGGCGCTGCTTCTGATCGGTGCCTACAGCCAGCGCGACGTGTTGCGAGATCGGCTGTTGCCGAGCCGCAATGAAGCACTGCTGACGCAGGCCGACGAAGCCCTGCGCGAACGCCGGCTGGTCGGTCAGGAGCCACCGGGTGCGCGTGAGCTGTTTCAAGCGGTGCTGGCGCTTGATCCCGACAATGCGCGCGCGCGCGCGGGTCTTGCGCAAGTGGCCGAGAACTTGCTGTCGGAAGCGCGGGCCGCGATCGCACATGACCGCATGGATGAAGCGCGCCAGTGGCTCGGACGTGCGCGTGATGCCGAAGCGCCAGCGCGTGAGATCGAACAGATCGAAGCCGACATACGCAATCGCGCGCAGCACGATGATCGTCTGGCTGACTTGGTCGGTCGCGCGCAAACGGCGCTAGCCGCAGGACGACTGGATGCGGCAAACGAGGGCGCCCTGGCGCTGTACGCGCAGGCCTTGGCCGTTGATCCATCGAGCAGCGTCGCCCTTGCGGGACGTCGAGAAGCGCTGAGCCTGCTGTTGGATCGTGCTCGTCAACACACGGACGAGGGCAAGTTCGCCGAGGCACAGGCGCAGATTGACGCGGTCACTGTAGTCGATGCGGCACATCTCGGCCTTCCCGAGGCGCTGACCCAGCTGGCCCAGGCGAGACAGCAGGCCGGCGAAGCAACCAACGCGCTGATTGCCGAGGGCGATGCCTTACGTAAAAGAGGGCGATTGATCTCACCGGCTGGCGACAATGCGCGCGAGCGCTATCGCAGCGCGCTGGCCCGCGAGCCCAACGTGCAGGCAGACGATGGCTTGCGCGCTATTGCCGCCGCACTTGTGCAGCAGGCCAGCAAACGGATGGCCGACTATGAGTTTGAGCCTGCCGCTGCGCTATTGGACGAGGCCGCCGCCACTCAGGCGTCAGCACCGGGGCTAAGCGCGGCGCGTACTCGGCTCCGCGAGTTGCAACAACGGCGTGGTGATTTAGCCAGCGGCACGCTAAGCGCTGATCAGCAGGCCGCACTGCAGCAGGCGCTGACCGGCGCTGCGCTCGCGCGCAAAGCTGGCAACCTGCTTTATCCACCAGGGGAGAGCGCTTGGGATCTGTATCGCCGCGCACTTACGTTGGACCGCGACAACACAATCGCTAAACAGGGCTTGGCCGAACTTCCTGCGGCCACGCGTCAGCTGTTTGAGGACGCCTTGGGTTCAAACAAGGTCGGCTCAGCGCGCGGCTACTTGGAAGGGCTGCAAACGCTAGCGCCGAACGATATCGCCCTGCCGGATATGAAACGTCGGCTCGCAGCCTCACTGGTCGGCTATGCCACCGAGCGCCTGGGTGCCAATGAAATCAGCCGCGCCAGCGACGCCCTGCTGCAGGCAGCCGAGCTTGATCCCAACAATACGAATATAGCCTCGCTGCGCGCGCGGATTGATCAGGCGCGCGAAAAATAAAACGCGTCCTGCGCGCGGACTGTTTGTCCGCTAGTTGAGCAGGCGTCGAACGACCTCGCGCGCTGCGGCAAATCCGAAATGGCGACGCACGTTGTCGATGCCGTTCTCCGACAGCTGCTGCCAAAGCGCCTCGTCGCGATACAGACGCACCACCGCATCGGCGAATTCGCGCGGCGACTGCGCAACCAGCACATCGTCGTCGGCGCGCAGATGCATGCCTTCGACGGCGACCGGCGTGGCGACGACCGGCTGGCCGTAACTCATGCTCATATTGACCTTGCCTTTCACGCCCGCCCCGTAGCGCAGCGGAGCGACTGCAAGACGACACCCATCCAGAAACGGCTCGATGTCCTGCACAAACCCGTGGAACTCGACGCCGTCCGCGTCGCCAAGCGCCTGCACTTCGGCGCTCGCCTTGCTGCCGATCAGATGAAAGCGCGCGTCGGGGAGGTCCGCACGTACCAGCGGCCACACTTCGCTGACAAACCACGTGGCTGCATCGACATTGGGTGGATGTTGAAAGCCGCCGATGAACATCAGGTCGGTGCGATCAGCGAAGGCTTTGCGACAGCCAAACACTTCGTGCACGTTGGACAACACTTCCACGCGTGCATTGGGCGCGTCGGTGGCAAGCAGCGCTTGCTCAACCGGACTGACGACTAGCGTGATATCACTTCGCTCGATGACGTCGAGTTCTTGCTTGCGCGTCTGCAGCGCCGTTTTCGCAAGGTCGGCACGCTCTGATAGCTCCGCAGCGCGCTGTTCGCGCAGGTAATGCAAATCGACAGTATCGAAAATAAACTGCGCTTGAGGGGCATGTCGGCGCACCAAATCAAGGTAGCTGCACGCGATGTAGTGGCGACTCACCAGCACGCTGTGGAAGCGGGCGCCATTCTCTGCGAACCAACTCACTGGATCGCCCAGCCACGGGTGCCAAAGCACCTCAACACCCAGCTGCTGGAGGCGCTCAACGTAGTCAGCGATATAGGTGCGGTTATCGGCGAAGAAGGTGACCGCGCAGCCGTCCTCCACCAGCAGCCTGAGCAGGTTGACCAGCCGCACTGAGCCGGAATCCTGATCGGGCTGCGGCACCGTGGCATCGATCACCAAGACGTGGCGGCGTGAGCGGTGTTGACACGCCAACTCAATCGGCGTGGATGGCGGCGGCGAAGGATGATCAGCCAGCACGTCGCGCCAGCGCTGCAAAAACTTTTGTTGATTGGTGACCTGATAGGACTTGATGCCGCTGCCGGTGTCGGTCCCGGATGTCACCCCTTCGAAGTGAATGACGACCGAGGCAGGCTGATACAGCACGCGGTGGCCCGCTGCACGAACCTTCATGGCGAGGTCGGTATCTTCGTAATAGGCAGGCGAGTAATGCGTATCGAAGCCGCCCAGCGAGTGAAACAATTCGGCTGGGATCGCTATCGCCGCGCCCGAGCAATAGTCCACTTCGCGTACGAAGCTGTAGCGCGGGTCGGCGGGATCATCGAAGCGACCGTAGTTCCAGCCCGAGCCATCG
>JBBSIY010000187.1:0-7024 GCA_038257785.1 Lysobacterales bacterium | reverse complement strand
TCGTCGTCGATGATCACGTCGTCGAGCGTGGGCTGTTTCGGGATCGCGTAGCGAAAGCCGACGCCGTCGTCGTAGACGCGAAAAATGACGTCGAACTGGCGTTTGTCGCCGCTGGTTTCGCTTAGCGTTGCGCGCAGTTCGCGATAGTGATTGCGCACGAAGCGTGACTCGCCCCAGGGCTGCTCCCAGGTTTCGTCGAACTCGCTGACATGTTGCCCAGTTAGCTCAAGATTGCGCTCGAGCTTGGGCGCATTGCGCAGTAAAAAGCCCATGCGCGAGGGTGCGATCACGGGTTCGCCAAAGCGCGTTATTGCGTAGTCGAGTCGGCCGTCGTTGATCGACAGTTCAACGGCAATGACCCTGCCGGGCGACTCAACCTGGGCGGAGGTTTCAGCTCGCGCCTGGTTAGCGCAAATGACGACGAGGGCGAGGCAGAATATCGTTGCGCGCATGGCGAAGTTCCGTGGCATTGGAACTTCGCATACTGCCGATGTCGGGCGTAGCGGTCGCGCTACATACGTATGCAGGCCGTCGGCGCGCTGTGGGCTTACGCGCGGCCGGCGAATTCACCGGTTACGGTGTTAACCCAGATGCGCTCACCAATGGTGATGTATTCGGGCACTTGAATCTCAAGGCCGGTACTGAGTTTGGCTGGCTTGGGCCGCTTGGTGGCGGTGGCACCCTTCATTTCTGGTGCGGTGTCGACGACCTCGAGCACGACGCTAGTCGGCAGCAATAGCGCGACCGCTTGATCGTCAATGACCTGAACATAGCAGCCCTCCAGTCCTTCGGTGATGTAGCCGGCCGCGTCGCCAATGGCCGACGGCTCCAGCAGGTACTGCGTGTAGTCCTCGTTGTCCATAAACACGAACAGCTCGCCGTCCATGTAGGAATAGGTCGCCGCGCGTCGGCTCAGCTCGATCTCTTTCAAGTCGTCGTCCGCGCGCATGCTGAGGTCAAACTTACTGCCGCCAGGCACGCTGTAGAGCGTGAAGCGGAAGGTCACGTTGCCGCCGCGCGCGCTGGGCGAGCTGCGCTCGATGTCACGCACCTGATACACGGTGCCGTTGTGTTCGATGACGTTGCCTTTCTTGGTGTCTGAGGCTTTCATTGGCTTCTTTGGTTTCGGATTTGGGAGTCTGGATTCGCTTGGAGCGGGGATTCGTAATTCGTGATTGGTAACAGCAAAGCGCTAAATAGCGGAGATCGAAGATGCCGCTGTTAACGAATCCCGAATCCCGGCTCTACCTACTTCGGCTGCAGCCGGATAGCGCCATCGATGCGAATCGTTTCGCCATTGACGTAGCGATTCTGCAAAACAAAGGCCACGGTGTCGGCGAACTCGTCTGGTTTGCCGAGCCGCGGCGGGTAGGGGACTTGTGCGCACAGAGAGTCGTACACCTCAGGCGGCATACCGTCGACCATCGGTGTATGGAACACGCCAGGCGCAATGGTGACCACACGCACGCCGATGCGGGCGAACTCGCGCGCCAGCGGCAGCGTCATGGCGACGACGCCGCCTTTTGACGCGGAGTAAGCCGCTTGACCGATCTGGCCTTCGAAGGCGGCGATCGATGCCGTGTTGATAATGACGCCGCGCTCATTGTCTTCACCCGGTGCGTTGTTTTGCATCACTGCAGCGGCGGCTTTTGCGACATTGAACGTTCCGATCAGGTTGACCTTGACCGTGCCCTCGAACCGCGCAAGCGGCATCGCACCCTCTTTGCCCAGCGCGCGACCGGCACCGAGAATGCCGGCACAGCTAATCGCTGCATTGAGTCCACCCATTGCCAGCGCTGCAGCCGCAACGCTTTGCTGCACGCCCGACTCGTTGCTGACGTCGGTTGCATGAAATGTGGCCTGCTTGCCAAGTTCAGCGAGTGCAGCAGCGCCTTTTTCGGCATCAATATCGAGCAGCGCGACGCGTGCGCCGCTGGCTACCAAATGGCGGGCAACCGCGAGCCCGAGTCCGGACGCGCCGCCCGTGATCACCGCGCGGGTATGTGCAAGCTGCATATCGCCTCCATCAAGCAAAGGGCGCGAAGTTTAGCTGATTGCCTATTCGAACCCGCCACCAGCGACCGATCGCAGGCTCAGACCAACGCCCGCTAGCTCGGCGACCACGGCTAGCTGCTAGCCGCGAGCGCATCGGCGTCATCGACATCAGGCGGCGAATAGTGGGGAATTTGGCAGGCGCTCACCGGTCGGCTGAAAAGATAGCCCTGCGCGAATTCAGTGCCATGTTCCAGCAGAAATGCGCGCTGCTGCGGGAGCTCCACCCCTTCGCCGACCACCTGCAGGCCAAGGCTTCGCGCGATCAGCAATATCGACTGACATATCGCCACGTCCGCGCGATTTTCTGGAATGCCACGCATAAAGGTGATGCTGATCTTCAGGCAGTCCAGCGGCAGTCTGCGTAGGTAGCTGAGTGAGCTATAGCCTTCCCCGAAGTCATCAATGGTGATCATTACCCCGCGCGCTTTTAGCGCGCGCAGGGTACGCAGCGCTTCGGGGGCTTCGTCTATTACCACGCGCTCAGTGATTTCAACTTCGATTGAGTGGCCGGGCAAACCATATTGTTCGAGCGCTGCGCCGACGATGGAGTCGAAGTCTTCGTTAAGAAGCTGGCGGACGCTGACGTTGACGGCGACGCGCTCGATAACGACGCCTTCCCTGCGCCAAGCGGCAAGCTGTCGGCAGGCCTCATTCACTACCCAGCTGCCTATGCGCACAATGTCGCCGGTGGTCTCAGCAAAGGGAATGAACTCGGCGGGTGATACATCGCCCAACAGGCGGTTCTTCCAGCGTAAAAGCGCTTCGACACCGCGCAGGCGACCCGTCGCTACGTCTACCTGCGGCTGATACATCAAATGAAATTCATTGTTCTCTAGCGCGCGTCGCAGCTGCGTTTCGATCAGCAGCCGATGCGACACTTTCTCAGCTAGCGCCGGGTCAAAGGATTGCCAGGTATTGCGTCCGCGACGCTTGGCCTCGTGCAGCGCGACATCGGCGCTTTGCAGAAGCTGCTGCACGGTGGTGCCGTCGTCGGGGTAACTGGCAAGGCCGAGTGAGCTGGTGATCATGAACTCTTCGCGCTCATAGGCGAACGGTCGCGAAAACGCTTGGGTGATGCGTTCGGCCAGCGCCGACGCATGCGCCTTGCCGCCGCCAAATACCAGCAGCAAGAACTCATCCGCACCGAAGCGCGCCACCTTGCCGACGCCTTCCATCACCTTGCATAAACGATCGCCCGCTTGGCGCAGCAGTTTGTCGCCACCCTGATGGCCGAGCAGATCGTTCACCACCTTGAAGCGATCTAGATCCACATGCAGCACGCTGGGTGCGCTATCCAATCGCGCCTGCTCAAGGGCCTGGCTAATTTCGGCCACAAGCGCGTCGCGGTTGGGCAGGCCGGTGAGTGGATCCGACAGTGCGCGGCGCTGCAAATCCCGTGCGGCGAGTTTTTCTTTCGTAATGTCCTGCAGCGTGCCCGATACGCGAAACACTTGCCCGTCGCGATGTCGCGCTCCGCCAATGAGTCGCACCCAGCGGCGCTCGTCACTGCGCAACATCAGTCGGCACTCGATATCAAAGCCGGTGCCCAGACCGGCGGCATCTTCAAACGCGATCTCTACACCTGCACGGTCGCGCGGCCGCACCGTGTCAAACAGCTGCTGCAGACAAACGGGCCCCGGTTGATCGTGGCCGAGGATGTTGCGCATGGTGCGCGTCCAATACATCGACTTATTCTTCGGGTGCCAGTCCCAGCCGCCAATGCGCGCCAGCGACTGCGTTTGTCGGAACAGTTCACGGTCGCGCGTCAGCTCACTAATGTCGCTAAACGTAGTGATGGCCTGGAACGGCTGGGTTTCCCCATCGCGATACTGCGGCGTCGAGGTCACGTCTAGCCAGACGTGACGCGCCTCGTCTTTGAGGTAAACGCCCAGCGTGGTGCTCTGGATGGTTTTGCCTTCGCGCAGAGCGCGTAGGTGCGGTACCTGATTGTGCGGGATAACGTGCGCATCAGCGTCGAGCAAATCCCAGCGATTGCGATCATCAAGCGCAGCCACTAGGCTCTCCGCACTCATCCCTGCGATGCGGCAGGCACTGGGGTTGAGCGAAATCACGTGGCCATTCTCGTCGTGAATCAAGACGCCTTTGTCCATCGCCTGCAGCAGCCGTCGAAAGTTCGCCTCGGACGCGCGCAATACTTGATCGGTCTCAATGCGATGGCTGATATCGCGCGCTACCGCCATGATCTGTGGCTGACCATCGGCGAGGAACACACAGGAGTGCACTTCAACTGGAAAGCTGCTGCCATCGACGCGACGGTTAGTGGTTTGGTGGACGAATGACTGCCCGACCGGATTGTCGCGGATGACCTCTTCGATGCGATCCTTCGACAAGCTTGGATTGAGGGCATAGACGCTCATTCCAAGCAGCTGCTGATGGCTTAGTCCTAGCTGGTCGCAGGCCGTTCGATTGACTTCGACGACGCGGCCGTCGCGCGCCAACACCGACACCGCATCAGGAACCGCGTTGATCAAGCTAGCGAATCGCTGCTCAGCTGCACTGAGCTGAGTGCTCAAGCCTGCGAGTGCTGCAAGGGCCTCAGCGAGCGCTGCTTCATGATTGCCAGCAGCGACAAGCGATCCAATTTTTTCACTGATGCGAGCGAGTGAGCGCGCCCCGTCCTGATCGGTGCTCGCGCCCGATTCAGCGATATCGTGAGGATTCGCGGCCATGCCCGCATTCTGCCGCAGTCAGCGGAGGTTTGGGGGTTGATTTAGTCGGATTTAACTAGGCCGCAGCGCCTTTCGCTGACCTGCGTCCCGCCAAGCCCGTTTTCGAGCCGTTTACCCGCCCCAGTTCAGCACTGATCCAGCGACCCGTCTCGATCAAGGCGTCGAGGTCAACACCGGTCTGTAGGCCTAATCCGTCCAACATGAAAGCCAGGTCTTCTGTCGCTAGATTGCCACTGGCGCCCTCGGCATAGGGGCAGCCCCCCAAGCCTGCCACTGAGGCGTCTACTGTGCGCACGCCGCCGTCTAAACAGGCGTAGACATTGGCCAATGCTTGGCCCCGCGTGTCGTGAAAGTGCACGGCGAGATTCGCGATGGGAACTTCGCTCGCTACCGCGTCGAGCATGGCGCGCGCCTGCTTCGGCGTGCCCGCGCCGATGGTGTCGCCCAACGATATTTCGTAGCAGCCAAGTTCAACCAAGGCCTGCACTACACGCACCACGTCAGACAGCGGCACGTGGCCCTGATACGGGCAACCGAGCACGGTCGAAACGTAGCCGCGCATCGGCATCTGATCCGCACTCGCGCGCTCGGCTACGAGGCGAAAGCGCTCAATGCTCTCGGCGATGCTGGCGTTGATGTTGCGTTGGCTAAAGGCTTCGGACGCCGCCCCGAAGATTGCGATCTCTTCAACACCGGCGGCTCGCGCACGCTCATAGCCGGCGAGGTTAGGTACCAGTGCTGGATAGCGAACATCACCTTCGCGAGTGAGACCCGCCATTACCTCTGCCGCGTCAGCCATCTGCGGCACCCACTTAGGGCTCACAAAGCTGGTCGCTTCCACCGCCTGTAGGCCAGATGCAGCGAGGCGCTGGATCAAGTCGATCTTGGTCGCCGTAGCGACAATTTTGGATTCATTCTGCAGGCCGTCGCGCGGGCCGACTTCGACGATGCGGACGCGCTCGTTCATGGCGTGCTGGCGTCGGCACGCACAAAAGTGAGCGGTTCACTGCGGTCAAACAGCGAGACTCGACGGAGTTGCTCGGACTGGGCCTTGCCATTCCCACGCACGCGCACCGTGAGGCTGCCATCGAGCAGTAGGACGTCGGCTTTGAGCCTGTTGGCGACGGCACGCTCGGCGAGCGCTCGGTGATCGACCGGCAGCAGTCGAAGGCGATTTCCGCCACGCAGATCATAGGCATACATATAAAAATCACCCGCCTGATCGAGTGGGCCAGGATCAACATCAAAGCTCGCGTTGGCCCACTGCGCGTTGACTAGCAGCACCTTTGTCTTGCCGAGTGCACTGGTGCGCATCGCGGTGGTCCCGCTTTCACGCGGGCCCTCATTGCGGCGTTCAACGATACGTAGCTCGCAGGTGCTGCTGACAAATGCCTGCAGTTCGCCTTGACTTGCTGCCGCGTCGTCATCCACAGACAGCCAGTGGCCAACCAGTGCGGCGTCGCAAGCGGCCACCGAGCTGGTCGGGATGTTCTCGAACAGGGTTCGCTGGCAGCCGCTTGCCAGCAGGGCGGCCATCAGCACGGCCAACTTCAGCAGCCACCAACGGGGGATGCTCATATCAATCGACCACGAAACGTACGAGTACGGCGTCAGCGTCGACAAAGTCGCCGACGGCCGCTTGAATCTCAGCGATTTTCCCGGCCATGGGTGCACGCAAAGTCAGCTCCATTTTCATCGCTTCCATGACGAGTAATGCCTGCTGCGCTTCGACCTCATCGCCCACAGACGCGTGGACTGCAACGATTCGGCCCGGCATGGGCGCGCGCAGTCGATCACTGCTGATCTCCGACGCGCCTTCAAACCCGAACGCGCGCGCAGGATGAAAGCGATAGCGGCGATGATCAACGTGAACGAGGAGGTCATCGCCGGTCATGCGCGCGGGTAGCCGCAGCGTTACGCCGTCAATCAGCAGAGTGAGGTGAGTGGCCGTCTGAGCAAGCAAGCGCACCTGCGAGGCTGCATCGCCAGCAATCAGTCGGAACGCGTCCGCGGTGCCCTCAACGACAAGCTCAAGGCGCTGGTCGCGCCACTGCAGCACCAGCGGTTGCGAACTGGTTTGACCAATACGCCAGCCGTCGGCCAGCGCCCATGGCGAATGCGGATCGCTGCCACAGGCCGCAGCAGCTGCCGCTTGCGCACGCTCGGACAGTAGACGCAGCGTGGCGGCGGCGGCGAGTGCGGCCAGCGGTGGCGCGGTCGGCACATCGACAAACTCGTCGAGATGACGGTCAAGGTACCCGGTGTCGATGCGCGCCTCG
>JBBSIY010000186.1:0-7044 GCA_038257785.1 Lysobacterales bacterium | reverse complement strand
AGCCCAAACCGCGCGCAAGCCGTCGCGGTCGCGACGCCGTGTTGGCCGGCGCCTGTCTCGGCGATGACGCGCTGCTTGCCCATGCGGCGCGTGAGGAGCGCTTGGCCGAGCGTGTTGTTGATTTTGTGTGCGCCGGTGTGATTCAAATCCTCGCGCTTAAGCAGAATTCGCGCGCCGCCGACGTGGCGACTGAGTCCGACCGCCTCGTAGATCGGGCTCGGTCGGCCGACATAGTGGCGGTAATCTTTTTGCAACTCGGCAACGAACTCAGGGTCGTTGCGATAGCGCACGTAGGCCTCGCGCAGCTCGCGCAAGGGACGGATCAGCGTTTCGGCTACGAAGGTGCCGCCAAACTGACCAAAGTGCCCGCTGGCGTCGGGTAGCGCGTGGAAGTCGGTGTCGAATTGAGCCTGCATGATTCTGAAACCCTAAGGCGAGTGTGATGCGAGTGTTAGTTGTCTGATGCAGCCGCATCGCGGTCGGCGCGCTGAACCTGCGCCACGAACTCCGCCATGCGCTTTGCACATTTAATGCCCGGCGCCGACTCGATACCGCTCGACACATCCACCGCAAACGGTCTCAGTGCACGCACCGCCGCGTAGACGTTGTCAGGCGTTAGGCCGCCCGCCAGCAAGAGTGGCTTGTGGGATGCTGACGGCCAGCGCGACCAGTCGAAACATTCACCACTTCCGCCTGCCGCGCCGGCGACGTGACTATCGAGCACAAAGCCAGACGCTGAAGGGTAACCTGCCATCCCGCTCTGTGTGTCAGAGCCGTCTTCACCCATCGGCAGTGCTTTGAGATACGGCATGCCTGCGGCGCGACAATCCGCCTCGCTTTCCTCGCCGTGGAACTGCAGCAGCGTGGGCCTTGCGATGCTGACAATCTCGCGAATCTGTAGCAACGGCATATCCATAACTAGCGCGACCGAAGTCAGCATCGGCGGCAGCGCCGCGCGCAGATCCCGGCCCTGTGCAACCGTCAGCCGACGCTTGCTGCGCTCGGCAAAAATGAGTCCGACCGCGTCCACGCCCAGCTCCGCAGCGACGCCCACATCGTCCAAGCGCGTCATGCCGCAAAACTTGATTCGCGTTCTGCCCGACAACGTGTAGTTGCTCATGCCGACGCCACAATTAGCGGCTGAAGCGTGAACTCGCCGGGCAGCTGCCACATCTCCGGATACAGCGGCCCCAAAAATGTAAGCCCTGCGGCCTGGGCAGTGGGTCCTGCCACGGTGCGATCACGCCCTGTAATCAATTCGGCAATCCAACCTTCAGCACGTTCACCGCAGCCGACCAGCAGCAGACTGCCGACGATGTTGCGCACCATGTGATGCAAAAATGCGTTGGCCTGTATGTCCACTGTCACCACGTCGTCTTCTCGCCCTATCGAAATAGCGTGCAGGCTGCGAACTGGATGTTTGGCCTGACATTGCGAGGTGCGGAACGCGCTGAAGTCGTGCTCACCGACCAGATGCTGCGCCGCCGCGTGCATGCGCCCTGCATCGAGCGGGCGGCGGTCCCACGCCAGCATTCGATGCTGCAAGCCCGGTCGCACCCAGCGATTCAAAAGCCGATAGCGATAGCGCCGCGCGCGCGCCGCGTAGCGCGCGTGGAACTCGTACGTGACTTGGCCGACCCAGATCACCGCAATGGCGCGCGGCAGCTGACTATTGCAGCCCATTAGCCAGCCGCGCGGATCGCGCACGGCCTCGGTATCAAAATGCACTAGCTGACGCGCCGCGTGAACGCCGGCATCGGTTCGTCCAGCGCAAACCACTTCAACCCGTTGATCAGCGATTTTGCTCAGTGCGTTTTCCAGCAAGCCTTGCACCGTCGGCCCGTGACTCAGGCGCTGCCAGCCGAGAAAGTCGGTCCCGTCATATTCGAGTGCAAGGGCGTAGCGCATGAGGAATGGAGGCGTTGCGCGGCGAATCGCGTCAGTAAGTCTTATTAAATGAAAAGGGCCAGAAGCATGCTTCCGGCCCTTCCCAACGTGGCGCGAAGCTTAACGGATATCAGCTCATCGAATGTCGTCAAGCAGACGGCGCGCTTCCGCACGCTGACCGGGGTTGCCTTCTCCAACCACTTCCTCAAGCATGCCGCGCGCGCCTTCCACATCGCCCATGTCGAGATAGGCGCGGGCCAACTCTAGCTTGGTGGCCGCCGCCTCATCGCTGTCGCCGTCTGCATCGGTGCCGAAATCCGTTCCAGCATCAACATCGTACCCGGTGACATTGATCTCAGGGACGCTGAGCGGCTGAGTCTCAAACGGCCGCGCTGCCGCGGCGACGCGCAGGCGATCAATATCGTCGACGCTGAAGTTCTGCGTGGTGTCAGCGGCCGCTGCCGGCGGCGAATGGCCCCAGTCGTCGTCGGCTTCGCTCACAGACGATGCCGATGTCGGGGGCGTTTCGGCGTACCTGCCCGTCGGCGCAAACGCCTCGGGTTCCGATCTGAGCTCAGGCGTCTCGGGGACGTCAAAGAACAGCGGGTGATCGGGCAGCAGGTCGCGTCCCATCGCCACCACTTGCCGCCATGATGGGTGATCGGCATCGTATAGCTGGGCATACATCGCCTCAGCCGCCCCCTCAAATCCAGACGCATCGCTTTGCCGATAGTAATAGCCCACCAAAGCGAGGTGACGACCCAAATCATTCGGCTGCTCGCCTACCGCAACCAGTAAGCGCTCCAGCTCCGAGTCCTCGTCACCGCGCGCGTCTGCCGCATATGCCGCGCCCGAGGTCGCCGCGATGTAGCTGTCGGCGATGGATTCACGCGGCTCGGCGACAACCTTTGAACGCCGGCGGCTAAGCAGAAACGCGATCAGTCCAGCGACCAACACGCCCAATCCGGCAAGCATCGCCCAGGGCTGCATATACCAAGGCACTGACGCAGCCGGCTCTGCTGAATCGAGCGCTTGCGTTTCCGCTGGCGCTGGATCAGCCACGGCTTGCACCGACGGTGGCGCATCCACCGCGACGGGCGGCGCACCGGCGGGCACCATGTCGTCCATGCCAGCGTCGTCAGCGATTTCGTCGCTGCCCATGATGGTCGCGTCGTCAGCGCTACTTAATGTGTCATCAACAGCATCAGTTGCGGAGTCTTCGTCCGCCAGCGCCGCAGTCGCGTCGGAACCCGCGTCATCCATCGCGGCGGATGCTGACGAACCCACGTCCAAACCATCGCGTGCGGCCTCAAGCTCGGCTAGCCTGCGCTGCGCGTCGGCTAGCTGCGAGTCCTTCAATTCGATCAAGCGCTTGGTGTCGCCATCGATGCGCTCAAGATCGGTAACGCGCGAGCGAAGATCGCGATTCTCTTGCGCCAATGTCGCAACCTGCTCGCGAGCTAAATTGAGGTCAGCACGCAGCTCTTTGCCGGCACCACCGTCGGCCGAGCCGGACTGTGCCCCGGTCGCAGGCTTGTCACCGCCGGGTGGCAGCAGCTCAAGGCGCGACGCCGGCGTTGTGGCGGAAGACACCGGTTTCGATGCCGTTGATTCCACCGACGCTACTGGCTCGGCAGGCATGCTGACGCTGGCCGGCGTACTTCCAGCCGGCGCATCACGCCAAGCGCGGGCCTGCTCGCTTACTTCGGCGGCGGCGGCTGCCGCCGTTAGCGCTGATAGCTCATCGCGCGTGGGGATCCGCAGCACTGCGCCGCGCTTCAGCCGATTGATATTGTTGCCGATGAAGGCATCGGGGTTCGCGCGCAACAGCGCCAGCATCGTCTGATTCATCGACACGCCGCTGTCAGGGCGAACCTGCTGTGCGATAGACCAAAGCGTGTCGCCCGACGCGACTGGACCATACTGACCGTTCGATACGGCCGCCGATGGCACGGGGGCTGGTGCTGCTGGTATCGGTGTGGTTGCCGGCGCTGGTTTCGCTATCGGGGCTGACGATGCCGATGGCGCAGCTGGCGCAGGCGACGCTGGCTTGCTCATCGGCGCTGGCGGCTTGGGTGCCGACATCGGCGCGGGTAGCGATTGCGCCGGAGCCGGTGCTGATTCTCGCGCCGGCGCGGTCACCGCTGGGGCGGTGCGCGCTGGTGCGACACGCGGTGGATCAAGCAGCACGGTGTATTCACGCAGCATCCGACCGCGACCCCACTCCACTTCGAGCAGGAAGTTGAGTATCGGTTCGCCAAGCTTGTTGGCCGTCGTCACGCGCACAATCGGCTGACCGGCGGCGTTCTTGACCACGGAAAACTCAAGGTTGGCCGGAAGCAGCGCCGCACGATCAATGCCCACGCGTGAAAACGCATCGGCCGACGCCAGCTTGACCTTTAGCTGGTCGATTTCCCCCGGCGCAGAACTGATGATCGGTATCTCAGCCACCAGCGGCTCATTCAACGACGAGCTCACTCGAATACCGCCCAAGCCCAATGCCAGAGCCTCTGAACTGCCCAGCGCGAGCGCCAAGGCAAGGCTAAGCCTATGATTCTTTTGCATCCAGCATCTCCCCAATGCGCGAAGCTTACGGTCGCATCTATTGCCTGCGCCTACGCCTTACCTAGAATCGACTTGACAACGCTGCGCTAACTATAGATCACAGGTCAGTTTTTACCAAGTTTTGAATGGCTTTGATACAGCACCAGTGCTCAAAACGGAATGTGCCTTGGTCCGATGCGTTCACGACATGCCAAATGGCGAGTCGATCGCAGTCACCCGCCGACGTGCGCCCGCGGGTCGAAAACTTCTCAGATCAAGAGCTCGGCAATTTGCACAGCGTTTAGCGCCGCGCCTTTGCGGATATTGTCAGCCACTATCCAAAGGCTCAGCCCCTGTGGATGCGAAATATCTTCGCGAATACGCCCCACATAGACCGGATCAGTACCTGCCGCGTGCGTAACCGGCGTCGGATAGCCGCCAGCCACCCGCTCATCGACCACCTCAATGCCGGGGGCGGCGGCGATCAGCTCGCGCGCCTTTTCTGCAGAAATCTTCTCCCGCGTCTCGAGATGCACCGCTTCTGCGTGGCCATAAAACACGGGGACACGCACCGCCGTTGGATTCACCTGAATGCTGTCGTCGCCCAAAATCTTGCGGGTTTCCCAGACCAGCTTCATTTCTTCTTTGGTGTAGCCGTTGTCGAGAAACACGTCGATCTGCGGAATGACGTTGAAGGCAATCTGCACCGGAAACTTCACCGTCTCGGGACTTTGGAAATTGAGCATCGCAGCGGTTTGCTTGCCCAGCTCTTCCATGCCCGTGCGTCCAGCACCCGATACCGATTGATAGGTCGCGACATTGATTCGGCTAATGCCAACAGCGCGATGGATCGGCGCTAGCGCGACCAGCATCTGCATCGTCGAACAGTTGGGATTGGCGATGATGCCGCGCGGGCGGTTGGCAATCTGCTCGGGATTGACCTCTGCCACTACCAAGGGTACGTCGGCGTCGTAGCGAAACTCTGATGTGTTGTCGATAACGACCGCACCTGCCGCCACCGCGCGCGCCGCGTGCTCGCGTGAAACCGAGCCGCCGGCCGAGAAGAAGGCGATATCGACGCCGGCGAAATCGAACGTCGCCACGTCGCGCACCACGTAATCGCGTCGCTTAAACGTCACCGTGTCGCCGGCGGAACGTGAGCTGGCCACGGGAATGAGGTTGGCGAGCGGAAATTCGCGTTCGGCCAAGATGTCGAGCAAGGCTTCACCGACGGCACCGGTGGCACCGACGATGGCAATGGTGGGACGGGGATTCATGCGTTTGCTCTACTCAAAGAAGACGGGATTGGCAACAAGGGTTTGGGATAGATGAGCGGCTAGGTGCTGGCGGGTATTAGCGGCTTGATAGGTCCGACATCAGCGCACTGCGCGCGATGCCGCAAGGCCTGATCCATCAGCACCAGCGCGACCATGGCTTCAGCTATGGGCGTCGCGCGAATGCCGACGCAGGGATCGTGGCGACCGGTCGTAATGACCTCCGCCACGTCGCCATCTGTGTTCACGCTGCGCCCGGGCAAGCGCAGGCTCGAAGTAGGCTTTAGCGCTAGCGAACACACCACGTCCTGCCCACTCGAAATGCCGCCAAGGATGCCGCCGGCGTGGTTGCTCAGGAATCCCAGCGGGGTGATTTCATCGCGATGCTGCGTTCCGCGCTGAGCCACCGCCTCAAAGCCCGCACCAATCTGCACGCCTTTTACGGCGTTGATGCTCATCAGCGCTGACGCCAGCTCGGCATCAAGCTTGCCGTAGATCGGCTCGCCCCAGCCTGGCGGCACGCCGGTTGCCACCACCGTAACTTCTGCGCCCACCGAGTCACCCGACTTGCGCAAGGCGTCCATGTAGCTTTCCAACTCGGCCACCATGGCCGCGTCAGGCCAGAAAAACGGGTTGTCTTCGACGGCGTCCCAGTCAAACACGCGTGGCGTATTTTCGCCAAGCTGCGACAAATATCCGCGAACGCGAATGCCGTGTTTTTCTGCCAGCCATTTCTTGGCAACGACGCCGGCTGCCACCCGCATCGTCGTCTCACGCGCCGAGCTACGTCCGCCGCCCCGCGGATCGCGATGGCCGTATTTTTGCCAATAGGTGTAGTCGGCGTGCGCCGGCCGAAACACCTCGGTGATTTTGGCGTAGTCCTTGCTGCGCGCATCGGTATTGCGGATCAGCAGCGCAATCGGCGTGCCGGTCGTGAGGCCCTCATAAACACCAGAGAGAATTTCGACTTGGTCAGCCTCATGACGCTGCGAGGTGTGCCGCGACTTGCCCGTCGCGCGCCGCTGAATATCGAACTGAAACTCGTCCTCGCTGATCGCCAAGCCGGGCGGACAGCCGTCGATCACGCAGCCTATGGCCGGTCCGTGCGATTCGCCAAACGTCGTCACCGCCAATGAGCGACCAAACGTGTTGCCGCTCATCGTGCTCGCTCCGACACCTTAAACACGCGCATCGGCTAACGCTCGGATACTCGGATGATGAACAATCAGCTCCTCACGGCTGATCGCGAATACGCCCATCGCGCCGACTTTGAATTCGATCCACTCGAACGGCACGTCGGGCAGCAATGCACTCAAAGCGAGCTCGCTCTCACCGACTT
>JBBSIY010000185.1:0-7056 GCA_038257785.1 Lysobacterales bacterium | reverse complement strand
TGCCGGGCTCGATATCGATCACTTTGCGATACAGGTCAACCGCCGAATCGCCCGGCGGATAAATCAGCTTCCGTCCGGGCTCTTTGTTGATTCCGTAGTCGCGATTCGCATCGGCCTGCACCAGTAGGGATTCGACGTCGCTCAAATCCACCGGACTCGGCACCACGGCCTCGGGTGGAAGCTGGGTGAGATCAATGGGCGGCGGCGTGGTCGGGACGTCAACCGGTTCTGGCACCGGCCGTAGCAAGAACATGACCAAAAGCAGCGTCGCAATACCCACAGCCACCGCTGCGCCTGCAGGCAATAGCCACTTCGGCAGTGTGGATGAAGACCCTTCAACTTTTGACGTGCGCGTGGTGGTCGAACCCGTGCGTCGCATCGGCCGCTTTTTGGCCGGAGCCGCTGTTTTAAGCGCTTGGGCTTCGGGCGCTGCAGCTAAAAGTTGCTCAACAGCAGCGACAAATGCATCGCCTGTTGGGAAGCGGTTGTCCGCGACCTTGGCCATCATCCCGTCAAGCAGCGGCTGCAGCCACGCGTGCTCAGCCGGAAGAATGGGCACCGGCTGGGTGACGTGCATCAGGGCAACGGTAAAGGGGTCGCTGGCGCGATACGGCGGCTCGCCGGTCAGCATTTCGTAGAACATGACGCCGAGGCTGTACAGGTCTGATCGACCATCCACGTGCTCCGCGCGCGCCTGTTCGGGGCTCATGTAGTCCGGCGTGCCGATCGATGCACCGGCCATGGTTGCGCCGGACTTGGCATCCATCGCTTTTGCGATGCCGAAATCCGCCAGCACCGCCGTGCCATCAGCTTTGAACAGTACGTTACCGGGCTTTACGTCGCGATGGACGAAGCCCATGTTGTGGGCAAACTGCAGGCCGCGAGCAACATCACAAACGACGTCAAGCGCGTCACCGACCAGCAGACCGGCATCCACTTTCTCTTTCAGGGTGCCGCCCGGAATGTACTCGGCGGCGAGGTAATACACGGTGCCGTGCGAACCGATGTCGAACACGGTGACCAGATTAGGGTGCGCTAGCTTGGCGGTGATCCGCCCCTCTTTCAGAAATCGGTCGGTAAACTCGGCATTCGCGGCCAGCGCTGGCGCCATCACTTTCAGCGCTACCTCGCGATCCAGAGACTCCTGCACAGCGAGGAACACCGAAGCCATACCGCCTTCGCCCACCGGGCGAAGAATGCGGTAGCCAGGTATGTGGATATCGACCGACTTTAGGAGAATGGTTGAAGACACGATGGGCGCTGTAGTCGGGGTGCGTCCCGATTATCCACGAAGGCCGACGCGATGCCTACGCTGCTCTTCGATGTCGAAGAGCAGCGTAGGCGGCAGCCGCCTAGTTGGCGCTCCGGCGCAAATCGCGCAGAGCAGAAACAAACGGGCTCATGCTGTAAGCATTTTCGTTCTGGACTGACGCGAACAGCGCGTCAACCCGCGTCTGCAGCGCTTTCGTCTTTTCGTCATCGACCGCATTGAGCGTTTCAAACGCAGTTACCACGCTGGATGCGGCCATGGCGGCCTGTTCCGCTGCTGCGTAATCACGATATTCACCACGCTCGGCGTCCGCCAGCAGGCTGTCGAGAATCGGCCCGAGGCTGGCTGGACCGAAGTCAGCCTTGGCAATCGACGGCAGTAAACTGCGGATTTCGCCAACTAAGCTGCGCGCCGCAGCCGCCGTCGCATCGCGATTTTCGGTCGTCGCACGATGCAATGCGCGCGTCTTGTCCTGCACGCGTGCCGCCGCACCTTTATCGACCGCCGCAAGGACGTGACGGAACATGACCAGGTTGGCGTCGTTTAACCGCACGACACCCGGCCCTAGGCCGGTGCCCGGTCGAGAGGCCCAACGGCCACTGTCCATACGCTTGTGGCACGCATGACAGTCAAACAGCACGAGCTCGGGAAAAATACCATTCCACCCATGACGCGGATCAAGCAGGGTTTCAAGCAGGTTTACCGCCGCCACGCCCTGACCGATCCCCCAGTCTCGCACGCCGTTAAACTCGCCTTTGCGGCTGATGTAGTCGTCGTCGATCTCGTAATGCGTGACTTCCGGCAGCCACGTAAACGTGTCGAGCTCAAAGCCCAAGCGCGGATGGCCAGCGCCCATGATGCGATGGGTGATCATCCGATCCGGCGTGCCCATATGGCAGGACAGGCACAACTCAGCGCGCTTGACCGGGTCGGCCGTCGGATAGAGGCCGTTAGCAAGATTCTCA
Source organism: Lysobacterales bacterium (assembly GCA_038257785.1). Lineage (GTDB taxonomy): Bacteria > Pseudomonadota > Gammaproteobacteria > Xanthomonadales > Xanthomonadaceae > JANNWF01. Next base: position 4,821 of record JBBSIY010000185.1, on the reverse strand, counting down.
GAATGCGGCGTGTCTTTGCCGGTGTGTGCAGTTAGCCAGCGCTCCGAGCCGCCGTGGCAGGCCTCGCAACCGACGCCATCAGACATCTGGAAACGTTCCCCGCGCATAGCGTCGGGCACGTTGTCGGAATGGCAATCCAGGCAGACTTTGGCCTGCCGCGCATCGCCTAGCCCAAGTCGCCGCGCAATGGCCTGTCCTTGATCCGTTGCCAGTGCCTGATAGGCCTTGGTGGAATGCGGGTCGTATTCTTGCCAACGAGCAAATTCACTTTGCCAGACGTTGGAATCTTTGTACGGCTGTGACGCACCGTGGCACACGCTGCTGCTACAGGTGGCGACGCCCATATGCTGATCAGCATGGATGGTCGCAACGACCGACGACGCGTGTGCGGTCGATGCGGCGATCAAGCCCAGCAGCAGAGAAACAATATGTTGTCTCATCCCCAACTCCTCCCCAAGAGTGTTCCGGTCCCCGCGACCCAGTCCGCCCTGATTATGCCACTACTTATGCCACTACTTATGCCACCACCGATTCACGAAGGCAGTGCAGCCGCATCGGCGTCCACCCACAGACATGGTCCCTGCTCGCCAATCTGCAGCAGCCGCTGCTGGTGCAGAGCACACTCCAGCGATGTTGCGACACGCACATGAATTGACTCGTTAGCAAGGTTACTCGCGACGACGACGCGTTGCGACCTTGTTTCCGCCACAGCGACCGCGTCAAAACCCAAATCGCCCTGCCCGGCGGTCAAATTCAGGTAGACATCCATCAACAGCTGCGCATCCAAAAGTGCGCCGTGCAGGGTGCGATGGGCGTTATCGACGGCAAGCCGCTTGCACAGGGCGTCAAGGCTATTGCGTTGGCCTGGGTAGCGCTCACGCGCCAATGCAAGCGAATCAACCACTGGACACATCTCGCTCAACGCGGGATACATACCGCCTAACCGCGCCAGCTCGCCATTCAGAAAACCAACGTCGAATGCGGCGTTGTGGATGATGAGCTCCGCGCCACGCACGAACGTCACGAACTCGTCGGCGACATCAGCAAACAAGGATTTGTCGCTTAAGAAGTCGTCGGTAAGCCCGGTGACTTCCTGCGCACCCCGATCCATCAGCCTTTGCGGATTGAGATAGCGCTGAAACGTGCGGCCCGTCGGGCGCCGCTCGATCAGCTCGATGCAGCCGATTTCCACTACCCGATGACCCTTGTCTACTGAGAGACCGGTCGTTTCGGTGTCCAGCACCACCTGCCTCATAGGCTTATTCCATTGGCTGACCGCCCGTCACGCAGTCGCTCAGCGGCCAGCCGCGCCAGTTCGTCGACACGCTCATTCTCGACGTGACCGGAGTGTCCTCGCACCCAGATCCACTTGACCGCATGCGGCCGCTCAGCCGCTTGCAGACGCTGCCAAAGTTCTTCGTTCTTCACTGCCGCGCCCGCTGCCGTTCTCCAACCACGTCGCGCCCAACCAGCAACCCATTCGGACATGCCCTTCTGCACATACTGCGAGTCCGTATGCAGCCGGACGCTGCACGGCGACTTCAAAGCTTCTAGCGCAACGATCGCGGCCATAAGCTCCATTCGGTTATTGGTAGTGTCAGGCTCGCCTCCGCTTAGCTCACGCTCCACGCCCTTGCAGCGCAAAAGCGCGCCCCAGCCGCCTGGCCCCGGGTTACCAATACACGCGCCATCGGTATAAATTTCTACAGCAACGTCTGGGCTTTTCATCGAATCAGCCGGCATGGGCGTGAGAGCCAATAGAGAGCGCCGATTTGCGCATTGGAATTGGCGTGATGCCCGCGCGCCGCTTGCGCGCCATGAGCAGAAGGGACGCCCGCAATGGGTCTGGCATCCAGCGCGATGCCGGCTCGTGCTGGTGAGGCGACATCACGTTGGCTTGCCGAGGCCAGACCGGACCTAGGCCGACACCGTAGTCCACCTCAAGGCCAGCGTCGCGCAGCAGTCGACGCGTCTTTTGCTCGGACATGGGACGCAGTGCTCGACCTGACCAACGCAAACGCCACAGGCTGGTCGTCGACAGGCTGACGACGAACATGACGCCTTCCGATTGCAACACGCGAGCACACTCGGCAATCAAGGTATGCGGATCAATAGCGCTGTCCAAGGTGTGTAGAAGGTAGACCAGCGACATAGTCTCGGATTCAAACGGCAAATCACCCTCTGAACAGCGCACGTCACCGTCGAAGCCCTCGCGGTCTTGGTGCAGGCTGACCGTCGCCTGCAGCATGTTGCCCGACAGCAGCGGCGACACCTTCGCGGTCGGCCGCAAGAACAGTCCGCGAACCCCAATATGAGATGTAAGCAGCGGCGTCGCCTGCCGCTGTGTGGACTGAATCAGGCTCATACCCAACGCCGAATCAAACCAGCTGAGATCGGATCTAGGTTGACGGAGTGAGGGCGAGGCCGGCATCTTGCCAAGCATTGTGCCGCAGCTTGCGGCGACCGTCAGCCTGCTGACGCAAATATCGCCTTCATCGTATGCACAAACTACACGCCCTGCCTGCGCTGGAGGACAACTACATATGGATGGTCAGCAATGACCTCGGGGCCGCCGTGGTAATAGATCCCGGCGATGCCGCGCCGGTGCTTGCGGCAATCGAAACCGGCCTGCGCCCAGTCGCCATTTTGATTACTCACCATCACCCCGATCACATTGCGGGACTGCCACAGCTGGCCGACGCCTGCCAAGCGCCGGTGTATGCGCCACACGATGCACGCATCCCGAATGCTGATTTTCGCGTCGCCAGCGGCGACACGATTCGCGTAGATGCGCTTGATCTCAGCTTTGCGGTGATGGAGGTTCCTGCGCACACCCGTAGTCACATCGCCTATTACGACGGATCCCGGCTATTCTGCGGCGATACGCTTTTTAGCTTGGGATGCGGCCGCTTGTTTGAGGGCACTGCAGCGCAAATGCTGACTGCGCTCGACATGTTTAGCGAGCTTCCAGCAGACACGCTGGTCTGCTGTACGCATGAGTACACGGCCGCCAACGGCCGATTTGCGGTGACGGTGGAGCCGCAAAATCGGGCGCTACGCGCCCGCATGGCCACCGTCGATGAGGTGCGTAAGCGGCACTTACCTAGCCTGCCAAGCACCATCGCGTCCGAGCGCGCGTGCAATCCGTTTTTGCGCATTGATACTGCGCAGGTGAGGCAGTCGATTCTTTCTCACACGGGTAGTGACGAGGCAGACCGCAGCGCGCGGTTTGCGGCCCTGAGAAAGTGGAAGGACGGATTTCGTAACCATGAATGAGCAGCGATGCTGGCTGGGCAGGCGAATAGGCGTCGCAGTCTTCTTGATTCTGCTGAGCGCGTGTAGCACCAGCCCAAAGCGATCTTCCTCGGATTCAACCAATGCTCACGCAACCGATCCCGTTGATCTTTCCGCCCCGTCCGCCGCCATCGAGCTACCCGCAATCGCCAACATTGACGTCGTAATGCCGGCCGTCGAACCGTCAGTTGAGCTTGCCAAGGATGGCGATGAACTAGCCAGTGCCGAAGCCGTGTTGCAGCGCCTCTCAGCCCAGCTTGCCGCGCCGAGCTGCAACGACCCACAGGTCTTGCGCGCCACCAAAGCGTTAGTGAGAAGGCCTGATGCGCTGGCGACCAAGATAGAACGCGTTCTGCCAATGCTGGACTATGTCCTCGCCGCAATGGAGCAGGCGAACCTTCCGGGACAATTCGCGCTGATACCGTGGGCGGAAAGCGGCTTCCGCGCGGATCCGGGAAACCGCGGGGCGGTGCAAGGCCTGTGGCAGTTCACTGAGCAAACAGGGCGCGGCCATGGCCTAAGGATTGATGGCCAATACGACGGTCGCCGGGCAGCCATCGAATCAACGGCAGCGGCTGTAGATCACCTGACCCGACTGCAAACGCGCTTCGGCGATTGGCAGCTGAGCATACTCGCCTACAACGCTGGCGAGTACCGCGTCGCGCGCGGGCTGAGAGTTCGCACAGCGAATCCGAAGGCGCTACCCACCGGCTTAGCTGCACACAGCTATACCTATCTGCACAAAATTGCGGCGATTGGCTGCATTTTAGTTGAGTTGCCCGCCCATAACATCAGCCTTAGGTCAGCTAATTTTCAGCCTATGCAGAGCGTTGCCCGCCCGCACGACATCCACAGCACCGAGCAATTGGCGCGCGCCAGCGGCATCGACCTAGACGAGCTTCTGCGCTACAACGCAGCCTTCCGATCGGGCGACATCGTTGATGACGCACCTTCAGCAATTCTTCTGCCCGTCGGTCCCGCCTATCGTCTTTCCATGGCAGCGCCAGCTTCAGCTGGTCTGCTCGCGACCTCGGCCTCCGCGGACGCTTCGCGCGCAGCGCAAGCGCCATCGTCCATATCTGGCCGGCGTTCGATCAGACAGCACGTGGTGAGCGCCGGCGAAAACCTTTGGCGCATCGCAAAAAGGTACCGCGTGGCGCTGGCTGATTTGCTGCGTTGGAATGGCCTGAGCTCACGTAGCGTGATTAAGCCGGGACAACGCCTGCGCCTGACCCACGACTAGTTTCTGTCTCGTGCGCCAACGCACGAGTGATCCGTCGAACGGTTAAACTCGCCATTTTGATCGCTATGGAACGCACCATGGGTTTTCTTCAAGGCAAGCGCGCACTCATCGTCGGTATTGCCAGCCAGCGATCCATCGCTAGCGGAATCGCCGAAGCCATGCATCGTGAAGGCGCTGAACTCGCCTTCACCTATCAGAATGAAAAGCTGAAATCACGCGTTGAGGCTGCCGCAGCCAGCTGTGGATCCTCAATTGTGCTGCCGCTTGATGTGGCCAGCGACGTG
>JBBSIY010000184.1:0-7083 GCA_038257785.1 Lysobacterales bacterium | reverse complement strand
GGGTTCACCAACGAGTTTTTGGCCGTCCCATACGCGCTGGCCGTTGACGAAGGTCGCAGCGATGCTCGAATGAAAACGTCGCCCTTCAAATGGCGACCAGCCGCATCGATACAACAGCTGCTCGCGCTCGACCACGAAGGGCGCATTGGGGTCCACGAGAATGACGTCGGCGAAGTAGCCCTCGCGCAGAAAGCCGCGCTCCTCAACATCGAACAGCTGCGCCGGCGCGTGACACATCTTTTGCACCGCTGTCTCAATTTTTAGCTGGCCGCTGCGCACTAATTCCAGCGCGCCGACGACAGCGTGCTGGACTAGCGGTAGTCCAGAAGGCGCATCTAGGTAGGGCCGCTGCTTTTCTTCCAGCGTGTGCGGCGCATGGTCGGTGGCCAGTACGTCGATGCGATCTTCGGCGAGTGCGCGAATCAACATAGCGCGATCGTTGGCGTCTTTTATCGCTGGATTGCACTTGATCAGGTTACCGAGTGTGGCGTAATCCGCGCGGTCGAACAGCAGGAAGTGGATGCAGGTTTCGGCCGTTATTTGCTTTTGGGTCAGTGGCCCGGGCTGAAAAAGGGCCAGTTCGTCGGCCGTGCTGATATGCAGCACATGCAGACGAGTGCCTTGCTTACGCGCCAGTGAAATCGCCAGTTCGGTTGACTTGTAGCACGCCGCGCGCGAGCGGATATCGGGGTGTGCTGATACCGGCACGTCGCCGTCAAAGCGCTGCATGAACTGCTTTTGCAGCGCGTCAATCGTCGGCGTGTCTTCGCAATGCGTGATGATCGGTACCGGGCAGTCGCGGAACATTGCCTCGAGTATTGCCGGGTCGTCCACCAGCATGTTGCCGGTCGACGCGCCCATAAAAATCTTCAGGCCGGGGGTGCGCTTTGGGTCAATGCGGCCAATGGCGTCCAGATTCTCGTTGCTAGCGCCATGATAAAAGCCGTAGTTGCCCCAGGAGCGACCGCTAGCGCGACGGCACTTATCTTCAATGGCCTCGCCATCGAGCGTCGGCGGCTTGGTGTTTGGCATGTCCATAAAGCTGGTGATGCCCCCCGCAACCGCCGCCGCCGACTCACTTGCCATGTCGCCTTTGTGCGGAAAGCCGGGCTCGCGAAAATGCACTTGGTCATCAATCATCCCCGGCATCAGCCACATGCCAGCGGCTTCAATAACCGCCTCGCCCGCCTGCGCATCTAGCGTTGCGTCGATGCGTTCTATGCGGCCGTCGGCTATTCGCAGATCAGCGTTGAATAGTCTGCCCTCGTTGATGAGGGTGGCACCACGGATCAACCAGCGGTTCATGACGATGGGCCTTTTGTGGGTTGGGGATCTGGAACAGGATCATAGCCACCTGGATTGAGTGGGTGGCAACGAGCGATGCGCCTGACAGCCAGCCAGCCGCCGCGGATATGTCCGTGACGTACGAGCGCTTCCATCGCATACTCTGAGCAGCTCGGATGGAACCGACAGCGTGGCCCAAGCAAAGGACTGATATAGCGCTTGTAGAAGCGCAACATGGGCAGCACTGGAGAGGTGTGGAACATCGCCGTTTGGGCGCTTCGCCTAAGGCTGCGGTTGCCGCAGTCACGTCTCTAGGCTATAACACGCGCCCGCTCAGCCTCAAGAAATACGGGAGTCCCGTGGCAGCGAAACCGAAATCCAAAAAGCCCGTCGCCAAAGCTAAGCCAGTTGTGAAGGCCAAGCCGACCGCCAAATCAGCCTCTAAGCCGGCTGCTAAACCTGCTCCGAAGAAAGCAGCTAAGCCAGCCGCTAAGAGTGCGGTCAAAAAGCTTGCCAACGCGTTGGTTAAGCTGGTGAAGCCTGCGGCTAAGGCCAAGCCGGTCGCCAAGCCCAAGGCGAAACCGAAGGCGACGACCAAGCCTGCGGCCAAAGCCAACCCGGCGGCCAAGAGCAAAGCTGCAGCGCCGAGTAAGGCTGCGGTCAAATCGAAGCCGTCACCGGTTTCCAAGACGGCAGGCAAAAAGCCAGCAGTCGGAAAAGCGGCGGCGGCAAAGGGGAAAGCTATCGCAACACCGAAGTCCGTAAAAAAATCAGCCGCACCCGTTAAGTCGGTCGCCAAGAAAGCGCCAGGCAAGGCGGTTGCCCCAGCTAAGCCGGCTACAAAGCCAGCTGCGCAGGCCGCTGTGAAGCCGGCGGCAGCAAGCAAGCCGGTAACAAGTAAGCCGGTAACAAGTAAGCCGGTCGCAAGCAAGGCGTCGCCTGTTAAGGCGCCGGCGACCAAAGCCAAACCCATTCAAGTAGTGAATACAGTGTCTTCTAAAGCAACTTCAAAACGTGGTGCAGCGGCCAGGACGCCGCAGCCTGTGCACGAGCCTTCCGCTCGCCTAACCGGCGGTATTCGCGCGCGAGCGATCGTTCCCAATCGTCCGATCCTGATTAACGAGCCGCCGCCGGTGGTGGCAACCGTTCGGGTCGATTTGCCCGCAGGCTATCGTCCCGGTCCGAATGAAGAGTTCATGAGCCCATACCAGCTAGAGTATTTCCGCAACAAGCTGACCAGCTGGCGCGAGGAGCTTGTGGAGGAGTCCAAACAGACCATCGACAATTTGCGTGAAGAAGTGCGTGACGTCGGCGATGAGGCGGAGCGTGCCACACGTGAAACCGAAAACTCGCTTGAGCTGCGGACGCGTGACCGCTATCGCAAGCTGATCTCAAAAATCGACAAAGCGCTAAAGCGCATTGAAGACGGTTCATATGGATACTGCGAAGAGACCGGTGAAGAGATCGGCGTCGAGCGCCTAGAGGCGCGGCCTATCGCCACGCTGTGCCTTGATGCTCAGGAGCGCTGGGAGCATCGACAGAAGCTGATGGGCGACTGATATTTTTTCAGGCAGCAGCATATGGAAGCGCCCGGCCATGCCGGGCGTTTCTACGTTTGGATGCGACGCAGCTGGATGCAGCTCGCGGCGGTCGGCAGCGACTAGTGCCGTCAGGCGCTCAGCTGGCTGCGCGCCGTCTCGCGAATAAAGTGCACCAGCGCCGCTAACCCGTTGGCGCGCGTCGGAGACAGATGCTTGGCGAGGCCGATGGCGGCAATGTAGTCCGCATCCGTCGCGACGATTTCGCTTGCCGGGCGTCCCGAGTAAACACGTAGCGCTAGGTAAATCAGACCTGACACGATGCTGGAGTCGCTGATGGCGTGGAACCGCAACGATCCTGCGTCGCCTTCCGCCACAATCCAGACCATCGACTGACATCCCAGCAGCCGGTTTGACTCTGTCTTCGATTCGTCGGCAAACGGCGGCAGCTTGCGGCCAAGGTCGATTAGGTACTGATAGCGCTCAGACCAGTCGCTGAAATAGCCAAACTCCTCGGCAATCGCCGACTGCGCTGCAGCGGCGCTTGCTTCCAGCGGCAACGGGTGCTCATTCGCGGCCATTAGCCGGCTCGCTTCCAACGAACGCCAGCGGCTGTGTCCTCAATGGCGATGCCCATTGCTTTCAACGTGTCGCGAATCGCATCCGCTTTAGCGAAGTCGCGCGCGTGTTTGGCAGCCACACGGGCATCGACCAGCGCTTGAATTCGCGCATCGTCGTCCACGCTCACGCCGCGTTCGAACCAAGCGGCGGGCGTCTGCTGCAACAGGCCCAGCGCTTTGCCTGCCGCCAGCAGCGCTGACTTCGCTGCAATACGGTCTGCCCCTTCAGCCCGACGGGCATCGGCAGCGAGAGCCGCTATTGCGGCCAACGCAATCGGCGTGTTGAGGTCATCGCAGAGTGCAGCCTCGACGGACTCTGGCACTGGGCCCGCAGGCGCATCGACTTCGGACATGTCGCGCAGGGTGCCGTAAAGACGGTCCAGCGTGCGCACGCTTTGCTCGATCAGCGCATCCGACCAATCAAGCGGCTGTCGGTAGTGTGCTGACAGCAGCGCCAGACGCAAGGCTTCGGGAGGGTGGAGTTCGAGGAGCTCGTGCAGGACAAACGTGTTGCCCAGCGACTTCGACATCTTGCGGCCGTCGAGATTAAGCATCCCGTTGTGCAGCCAATAGTGCGCAAACAGCACGCCGCCGTGTGCGCACTCACTTTGCGCTATCTCGTTTTCGTGATGCGGAAATTGCAAATCATTGCCACCCGCGTGGATGTCAATGGTTTTGCCGAGGTGCTCCGCAATCATCGCCGAGCACTCGATATGCCAACCGGGTCGCCCACGTCCCCAAGGGGAATCCCAGCCGGGCAGGGTGTCGTCCGATGGCTTCCAAAGCACGAAATCACCGGGGTCGCGTTTATACGGCGCTACGTCAACGCGTGCGCCAGCCAGCATGTCGTCCAATGATCGGCGAGAAAGTTTGCCGTAGTCCTTGCAGCTCGCTACCGCAAACAGCACGTGACCTTCCGCAGCGTAGGCGTGGCCGTTGACGATCAGCTGCTCGATCATCTGAACGATATGCGGAATATGATCGGTAGCGGCCGGCTCCAGGTCAGGCGGTTCGACGCCAAGTTTGGCCATATCCGCGCGGTACGCGGTGGCAAAGCGATCCGTAATAGCGCTGATCGGCACGCCCAGCTCACGCGCCGCCGCGTTGATTTTGTCGTCGACGTCGGTGATGTTGCGAGCGTAAACCACGCCGGCATAGTGCCGCCGCAGCAGCGCGGCCAGCAATGCAAACACCACCGCAGGTCGCGCATTGCCGATGTGCACATAGTTGTAGACCGTCGGCCCGCAGACGTACATCGTCACGCGGTCGGGGTTCAGCGGGACAAATGCGGCGGATTCGCGAGTCAGCGTGTTGTAAAGTTTGAGCATGTTCAGAATTGTTTGAATGTGGCGCAACTGCGGGCTCACCGGGGCAGTGAGCGCGGTCCGAAGTGTAGCGTGCGTGATCAATTTAACGAATTTCTAAAGCCCGGATTCAGCCGCACAGTGCTGCAATGCGGCCACTTCCTAACGCTCACGAGCTGGCCGCGCATGATTAATTTCGCTCGCCCGTACCGGTGTTTGCTGCCTGTGCTCCTGTTTTCGCCGCTGTCGGCGGTCGCCGCCGAGAACGTCAGCTTTTCTTATGCCGACGTTCTTAGAGTCGATCCTGTCTACGAGACGGTGCGCTACCGTGAGCCGCAAGAGGAGTGCTTCGATCAGCCCGTAGTGGTCCGCGAGCGGGGTCGTCAAAGCTCCGGCGGCGCGATAGCCGGGGCAATCATCGGCGGCGTGTTGGGCAATCAGGTGGGTAGCGGCGATGGTCGCAAAGCGGCGACGGTGGCCGGCGCGATCATTGGCGGCGCGGTCGGTAACGACGCTGACAAGCGGCGCAACGGTCCGAGTCGCGAGTATGAAACGACTGAACAGCGCTGCCGCACCATCGAGGTTGACCGTGAAGATCGTCGCATCGCCGGCTACGACGTCGAATACAGGCTGAAAGACGACGTGTTTTTCTCGCGACTTGCTTACGACCCCGGCAACAAGCTTCGGGTCCGGGTGTCGGTTAGCCCCGCTGAATAGGCGTTTGTCGCCATGCATTGTTGCGGCAAAGGGTAGTTCGGTATTGCAGTGCAGCACACCGCATGCCACGATTCGGTCATGACGCGCCCGCTTGCCTCTGCTGATGTGCTTACCTCCGCCCGCATGGCGGCCGGCATGACGTCGCGCGCGCGCCGAAGCCAACCTGTCGCAAAGGTTGGCTAGCGACATAGCCGTGAGACCTTTACGACAGGCCCAGCCCCGCGCTGGGCCTTCGCGTTTTTGGACTTCGCTTTTTTCAGCAAACCCCTTCTGACCCCAACGTCGAGCCCGATCAATGCAGCACTTTCTCAACACCCAAGATTGCACGCGCGCTGAACTCGATGCCTTGCTTGAGCACGCAGCCGAGTTCAAACGCAGCAAGCACGGCGAACAGCTGCGTGGAAAAAGCATTGCGCTGATGTTCTTCAACCCGTCGCTGCGCACGCGTACGTCGTTTGAGCTGGGCGCGTTTCAGCTCGGTGGCCACGCCATTGTGCTGTCACCGGGCAAGGACGCGTGGCCCATTGAATTTGAGCTCGGAACCGTCATGGACGGCGACACCGAGGAGCACATCAAAGAGGTGGCGCAGGTATTGAGTCGGTATGTGGACTTGATCGCTGTGCGAGCCTTTCCAAAGTTTGTTGATTGGGCGGTTGATCGCGAAGATCGCGTTTTGCAGAGCTTTGCGCGCTACGCCAGCGTGCCGGTGATCAACCTAGAGACCATCACCCACCCGTGTCAGGAGTTAGCCCATGCGCTGGCGCTGCGTGAGCGCTTCGGCAGCGACCTGCGCGGCAAAAAGTATGTGTTGACGTGGACCTATCACCCGAAAGCGCTCAACACGGCCGTCGCCAATTCCGCACTGACGATTGCGACGCGAATGGGCATGGACGTGACCCTGTTGTGCCCCACGCCCGACTACGTGCTCGATGAGCGCTATATGGGGTGGGCGGCCGATAACGTGGCCGAAAGTGGCGGCTCACTGACAGTCAGTCACGACATCGAAAGCGCCTATCGCGATGCCGATGTTGTGTATGCCAAAAGCTGGGGTGCGCTGCCGTACTTTGGTCGCTGGGAGCAGGAGAAACCTATCCGCGATCAACACCGGCACTTCATCGTCGATGAAGCGAAAATGGCGCTCACCAACAACGGCGTTTTCAGCCACTGCCTGCCTTTGCGCCGCAATATCAAAGCGACCGACGGAGTGATGGATTCGCCTGCCTGCATCGCCATTGATGAAGCCGAAAATCGGCTGCATGTGCAGAAGGCGGTGATGGCGGCGCTGGTTGCCTAGCCCAGATGCATCGTCAAATTCGCGGAGTCGTAGGGTGCGTCTTGACGCACCAATGTCGATCCAATAATCGTTCCTAGAATTTCGCGGCGCATCACCGGTGCGTCGAGACGCACCCTACGATTCCCCACGCACTCTGACTAATCGCCGACCCTCGCCATGACCTCTCAAGACAAAGCCATCGTCCTCGCCTTCTCTGGCGGCCTCGACACCAGCTTCTGCGTGCCCTATCTGCAAGAGCGCGGCTGGGCGGTGCATACGGTGTTTGCTGATACCGGCGGCGTCGATGCCGATGAGCGCGCGTTTATCGAGGCGCGGGCTGCTGAGCT
>JBBSIY010000183.1:0-7092 GCA_038257785.1 Lysobacterales bacterium | reverse complement strand
TCCATCGCCGCGCCATCGACAAGGTCGTGGAAATTGCCACAGCCAACAATTTTGAATTCGAGCGCAGCGCCGACTCGGTTATCGCCAGCCGCTCACAGACCTTGTTGATTCTCGGGACGGCGATTCTGCTAGTGGTCGGATTTATGGCTATCTACGCCCAGCGCACCGCGCGCGGACTCTCCGAGCGCATTCAATTGGCGGCCGATATTGCCGATCGCGTGGCCTCCGGTGACCTCGCTACCGAAGTGCCTGTAAGTGAAGGCCGCGACGAAGCCAGCCGCTTGCTGAAGGCCATCGCCAGCATGACGCAGAGCCTGCGCGGTCTGGTCACACGGGCCAAGCAGGCTTCGATCGAGTTGATGAGCACGGCCACCGAGTTCGCTGCTACCAGCCGTCAGCAGGAGGCGACGGTGCAGAGCTTTGGCGCTTCCACCAACCAGATTGCGGCCGCGGTAAAGCAGATCAACGCCACCAGTTCGGAGCTCCTGTCGACCATGGAGGGCGTCAATGCCGTCGCCAGTCAGACCGCTGATCTCGCCGAGGACGGCCAGGCCGGCCTGCGCAATCTCGACACCACCATGGAGCGGCTGGCGCAGGCGGCCAACACGATGGCCGCGCGCCTAGCCGCGATCCGCGAAGAGGCCGCCGAGATCACCGGCGTGGTCACCACCATTTCCAAGGTCGCCGACCAGACCAACCTGCTCTCGATCAACGCCGCCATCGAAGCCGAAAAGGCCGGTGAACAAGGCCTGGGGTTTCTGGTGCTGGCGCGCGAGATCCGCCGCTTAGCCGACCAGACCGCCGTTGCCACGCTCGACATCGAGCAGATGGTCAAGCAGATGCAGACCGCGGTGTCGGCTGGCGTGATGGAAATCGACCGGTTTGCCGAAGAAGTGCGCAGCGGCGTCGGCAACGTGGTCCGCGTTGGTGGCCAGTTTGGCCAGATCATCAGTCAGGTGAAAACGCTGTCGGAACGCTTTGACGCGGTCAACCACGGCATGCGCAGTCAGGGCCAAGGCGCTCGTCAGATCGGCGACGCGATGGGCCAGCTAATAGATGGCGCGCGGCAGACCTCGGTGTCACTGCGCGAATTCAACAGCGCGACTGAAAGCTTGCGTGATGCCGTGTCGGTGCTGAAGCAAGAAATCTCCCAGTTCAACGTCGGCAACTGAGGGCCGCCACCCGCCATGCTCGCGCTCGGCTTTGATGTCGGCGAACTGCGTCTAGCGTTGCCAGTGCGCTGCGTGGTCGAGGTGCTGGCGCGGCGCGAGCTGCGACCGCTGGCGATGGCGCCAGAGGGAGTAGTGGGGCTGCTGCCATTCCGCGGCACCCTGACTCCAGTGGTGGATCTGTGCCAGCTAATGTTGGGTCGACCGTGTCGTCCGCTGCGCTCGAGTCGTTTGATTATTGTGGCGCTCGGCGTCGATGCTGGCCAACGCCTGCTCGGCCTGCTGGCCGAGAACGTGCTCGATCTGCTGCCCACCGGTGACACCTTGGCCGGGCTGCGGTTGCCGGACGCGCAGTGGCTCGGCGATCACCTGGCGGATCAGGATGCATTGCCGCAGCTGGTCGATCCGGAGCAGCTGCTGCCGGTCGAGCTAGCGGCCCTGTTTGTTTCACAGGCATCGGCATGAGCCGCGCCGCGCTGCTTGAACTCATCCACGCGCGGATCGGATTAGATCCGGCGACGTTAGGTGAACGCGTGATTGATGATGCCTGCAGTGAAGCTCGGCGCGCGCTTGCGGTGAACGATGATGTTGGCCTGTACAGACGCGTGCTGCATGACAACGAAGCCTTTGCCAGCGTCACCGAAAGCTTCGTTGTGCCGGAGTCATGGTTCTTTCGCGCGAAGGAGCAATTCGAGGACCTAGTGCGGTTTGCCCGGACGCAGTCCACTCACCGCCCGCTGCGCGTACTCAGCCTGCCGAGTGCGTCCGGTGAGGAGGCCTATTCGGCGGTAATCAGCCTGCTCGAGGCCGGTTTCAATGCGACCGAGATCGACGTGCTTGGTATCGACGTCTCGCGTCAGGCCGTGGAGCGCGCGGGCGCCGGCGTTTACCGACGTAATGCGCTGCGTGGACAGTCGCTGCCCGGCCGCTGGATCGAGGAGCGTGCCGACGGCCTGTTCGAGGTCGACCCCGTGGTGCGGCGCTGCGCGCGTTTCCGGGTCGGCAACGCGCTAGATCCGCAGCTGCTGCGGGCGGAAGACCGCTTCGACGTGATGTTCTGCCGCAATTTGCTGATTTACCTGCACCCGCAGGCACGACAGCAGCTGGTCACCACCTTGCTGGCGAGCCTCGCTGCGCCCGGTCTCGTACTAGCAGGGCAGGCTGAGGTCTTGAGTGCGCTAAACCCTGCCTTTGGTCCTTATGAAGGCGCTTGCCCGCTGAGCTTCGTGCGTCGCGCAGCTGCTCTGGCGGTGCCGGCGCGGGTCGCCGCTGCGGCAGTCGTCGTTCCACGACGTAGGTCAGAGACCGCCGTAGCGACGCTGGTGATGCCCGCTGCAAGTCCGGCTTCGGACGGAGAATCCAGCACTGCGGAGGAACCGTTAGCGATCGCCCAGCGGCTGGCGGATGCCGGCCAAATTGCGGGCGCGCGCAGTGCCCTTCTGATCCACTTAGCGATGCAGCCCGCTGACGTTTGCGGGTTGTATCTGCTGGGCCTACTGGAGTCCGCCGCTGGCGATGCGGAGGCCGCCGAGCGCGCCTTCGTCAAGGTCCTTTACTTGGACCGCAACCACCTCGCCGCGATTGAGCAGCGCATCGGCCTGTCTGAACGCCGGGGCCAGAGTGCTCAGACACGCGAGCTGCGTGCCCGCGCGGCGCGACTCAGACAGAAACAGCCGGTGCAGCCGTGAGCGCACTGCCTGAACACTGCTGGCGCAAGATCGGCGTTCAGGGCGGCGACCACAGCTGCGAGCGACTGATTGAGGCGCTGCACTGCCGCAACTGTTCAATCTATGCCGCAGCTGCGCGCCGCTTGCTGGACCGCGAATCGCCACTTGAAGTCGACGCTGATGGTCTGCGGAATGTGCGTCGGAGCCTTAATAGCAGCACGGCGCTAGTGTTTCGGCTTGGCCAGCAGTGGCTGGGCTTGCCGCCGGCGCTGGTCGCCGAAGTGGCGGCGAACCCGCCGGTGCGACGCCTGGCGCATCGCACCGACGGCCGAATTGAGGGTGTGGTCAACGTGCGCGGCGAGCTGCGTCTGTGCGTGTCGCTGATTGAGCTGCTGGGTCTGGGGCGACGCGGCAACCCGCCGCCCAGCGCTCGGCTGGTGCTGGTCGAGGATGAGAGCGGCCCGCTCGCCTTCCGCTGTGACGAAGTGCGTGGCCTTTTGCCCTACACGGAGGACAGCATCGAGGCGGCTCCGGACACCCTGCCTGCGCCCATGGATGACTGCGTGAAGGCGCTGTTGCCCTCCAACGCCGGCCACGTCGCCTTGCTCGATGGTGAGGCTGTTACGCGTCTGTTGCGCAAGGCGGTGTTCGGATGAATGCACTGCTGCTAGCCATGTCGACTTGCAGGATGGCGACCTCATGACCCGACTAATGCGTCAAGCGGTGTCTGGATGAAGGCGCTGTGGCCGCTAATGCAGGAGGAACTCGGTCGCTTGCTGCCGCAGCTGCGCGGCTTTGCCGAAACGTTGGCCGAGGGCGAGGACGGCGTTGCCAGTGCGCAGTGGCAGCGCAGACTGTCGGCCTTCCAAGGTGCCACCCAAGTGCTTGGCGATAGTCCCTTGCCGGCGCTAGTGCTGCGTATGCAAAGCCTGTGGGTCGAGCCCGGCGCGCTCGGCGTTAAGGCAGCTCGCGCGCGGCATTGGCTGCAGGCGATGAGCGCTATCGCCGCCAGCGAGTTTGAGGCGGCGCTGGGAGCGATGAGCGCGCTGGCGGCGGAAACCGAGGCACCCGCTGCGACACAGCCCGAGGTCGCGCCACGAGAAGCGGTCGATGCTCGTCTGCTCGGCCTGTTCGCGACTGAAGTTGACGACAAATGCCAAGCGATGGAGCGTGTGTTGCTGCAGCTCGAGCAGGCACCCGAACGACTCGAGCTCATCGCCCCGCTGATGCGCGCCGCACACTCGATCAAAGGCGCAGCACGCGCGGTACGCAATGAGTCCGCGGTGAGCGTGGCACATGCGCTGGAGGACTGCCTGAGTGCGGCGCAGAAGCGCGCCATCGGC
The DNA here is from genome assembly GCA_038257785.1 of Lysobacterales bacterium. GTDB lineage: Bacteria > Pseudomonadota > Gammaproteobacteria > Xanthomonadales > Xanthomonadaceae > JANNWF01. The sequence goes on along the minus strand of JBBSIY010000183.1, from coordinate 2,913 downwards.
CTAGATGAGGCGCTGATCGAACTCGCTCTGCGCGGTGTTGACGCTTTGCGTCGGCTTGGTAGCAACGATTCTGAGGCCGCCCGCAGTTCCGCCACCGAGGTGTGTAGCGCCCTGCTTGCCGCCGGCCGTGGCGCACTGCCGAGCGCGACGCCGTCGCTGGCGCCTGTACCTACCTATATCGCCGTCGAAGATACCGACCCGGTGCTGCGAGTGCGTGCCAGCCATGTGGGTCGGCTGATCGCGCTTGCCGGCACCGGCATGGTCGAGAACCGTCGGCTGCGCGCCTTTGGTGAGCGTCAACAAAGGCTGCGGCGCGATCTTGGCGAGGCCTCGCGGCAGCTCGACGAATTGCATCATCATCTCGGCGCACCGGGACCACACACCGCGATCGGCGCCAACTTGGCCATGGTGCGACAGCAGCTCTCCCACTCGCGGCTGTCGATCAACCAGTGGCTGGACGAGTTTGGTGCTTACCAGCGCGAATCCGGGGACCTTACCGAGCGCCTCTACCATTACGCTTCGCAGACCCGGCTGCGGCCGTTCGCCGACGTCGCCGACAGCTACCCGCGCATGGTTCGTGAGCTGGCGCGGCAGCTTGGCAAGCGCGTGCACGCGACGCTTTCCGGCGAGCAGCTGGCGGTCGATCGAGACGTGCTGGAGCGTCTCGACGCGCCGCTCACCCATTTGCTGCGCAATGCCATTGACCACGGGATTGAGACGCCAGCGGCGCGTCTGCGGGCCGGCAAATCTGAGGATGGGAGCATTCATTTGGCCGCTAGCTACCGGACCGGCATGCTGGCGATCGAAGTAAGCGATGACGGTGCCGGTATCGACTATCAGCGGGTGCGCGAGAAGCTGCGCAGCGAACGTGGACTAGACGATGCCAGCGTGGCCGCAATGGACGAAGAGGCACTCGCTGAGACGCTGTTCGCTGCCGGCTTCAGCACGCGTGACGCGGTCAGTGAGATCAGCGGGCGCGGTGTCGGGCTAGATGTTGTACGGCAAATGATTAAGCAGCTCGACGGCAGCGTGCGCCTGCAGTCGACCGCTGGCGTTGGCACCCGCTTCAGTCTGCTGGTGCCGATCTCGCGCGCTGTCACCCGCGCCGTCGCTGTGGTCGTTGCCGGTGAGACCTACGCTTTCCCGCTGCTGCGCATCGAGCGCTTAGTGCGCGCTAACGGCGATCAGATTCATCGACGCGAGGGCATGCAATACCTCGCCCACGACGGTGGCAATGTCGGCCTAGTGCCGCTTGCCGAGCAGCTTTCATTAGGGGCAACCCTCGCCCGTGCCGACGGTATCGACATCGTGGTCATCGCCCAAGAAGGCCGCCGCGCCGGATTTGTGGTCGACGCCGTGCTCGGCGAGTTTGACCTCGCCACGCGGCCGCTGGATGCGCGCCTCGGACGCGTTGCCGACCTCGCCGCTTTGGCGCTGATGCCAGACGGCGCACCCGTGGTGCTGCTCGACACTGAGGATCTGATGCGCGGCGCGCTTGAGCGCGAGCGCCTGCATAGCCGCCTGGCCGGAACTGATGATCAAGACCCGCAGCGCCGCCGCCGCGTGCTGGTGGTAGACGACTCGATCTCGGTGCGCGAACTCGTCCGTCAACTGCTGTCGGCCCGCGGTTACGAAGTACAGGTGGCGGTGGACGGCAGCGATGCCTGGACGCGGCTACGCGAGTGGACCTGCGACCTGGTGGTGACCGACGTTGATATGCCGCGGATGGACGGCATCGAGCTGACCCGCTCGATAAAGCAGGACCCGCGGCTGCGGCATCTGCCGGTGGTCATCGTGTCCTACCGCGACCGGCCCGAGGATCGGGCGCGTGGCCTAGACGTGCACGCCGATGCCTACCTGACCAAGAGTGACTTTCAAGAGCATGGATTTCTCGACGTGGTGCAATCTTTGATAGGCGATGCCGAGGTCGCCGAATGAAGCTGGCGATTGCCCATGGCGACCGCCTGGTGCGCGAAGCGCTGCGCCGAACATTGGCACGCAGCGATCACGAGCTGCTTTGGCATGCCAGTGATCAGGCCGGCTTGGAGCGAGACTGCCGCCGCCAGCCGCCAGCGCTGCTGCTGGCCGAACTGAGTCTGCTCGGCCGCAAGGCTGAAGGCCTGTCGCGGCTGCTCGACGCAAACATCGCGGTGATCGCGCTGGCCTCCAGTGCGGCAGCCGGTGACGGCTACGAGGCGCTGGGGCTGGGCGCGCTGGCGCTGATTGAACCGCCGCGACTCGACGATAGCGGTGAACTGGTTGGTGCGCAGCGCACCTTGGCCCGTATTGACCGTCTAGCCAGCCTAGTTGGCAGCGAACGCCGCGGCGTCGCGACAGCGGGCGACGCCAACAGCCTCAGGCAGGCTCCGCTACTTGCGTTGGGCGCCTCTACGGGTGGACCGTTGGCGCTGGCGCGGGTGCTCAGCGCGCTGCCGGCAGATTTGCCGGCAGCGGTGCTGATCGTGCAGCACATCGAAAGTGAGTTCACCTCCGGGCTTGCCGAATGGCTAAGCAGCCAGTGCACGCTGCCAGTTAGCGTTGCCGAGCGCGGAGACACGCCGCGCGCCGGTCGCGTCTACGTGGCCGGCAGCGGTGGCCATCTGGTGCTGCTGCCATCGTTCCAGTTCGGTCGCGAGCTAGCGCGAGCGAGCGAGCTGCACGTTCCCAGCATCGACACCTTGTTCCATAGTCTCGCTCTGCATGCGGCGCCGGGTGTGGCCGCCGTGCTGACCGGCATGGGTAGCGACGGCGTTGTCGGCCTCGCTGAACTGCGCCGACGCGGCTGGTTCACGGTGGCGCAGGACGAGCGCAGCAGCGTGGTCTACGGCATGCCGCGCGCCGCCATTGAAAGCGGCGCGGCGATGCAGGCGCTCGACTTGGCACAGATTGGGCCGACAGTCGCTAGACACCTGG
>JBBSIY010000182.1:0-7101 GCA_038257785.1 Lysobacterales bacterium | reverse complement strand
GTAGTAGGTCATCCGCTTGCCGAGAAACAGACTCTCATCGGCGACGTGAAAACCAGGGTCGTTGACCAGCATGACCACGGTCTTGCCTTTGACGTCGATGCTGTAGTCATTCCAGTTCAATTCCGGTGCGTTGACGCCGTAGCCGACAAACACCATCTCGCTGTTTTCGATCTTTACCTCCGGCTCGCCAGTCGTGGTGCCGATCACCATGTCGGTGCCGAAGGCCAGTCGGGTATCGCCCGCCGTGCCGCGCAGGGTGAGCTGAGTGGTGGGATCGACCGTGGTCTCGATCATGGGCACGGTTTGCGTATAGCTGTCGCCATTGCCGGGCTGCAGGCCGAGTCGCTTGTACTGCGCAACGATGTATTCAACCGTCAACGTCTCGCCTGCCGTACCGGGAGCGCGACCGCCGAACTCGTCGGACGCCAACACTTTGACGTGCTGGGATAGATCTTCGGCGGAAATTTCCGGCCCGAACGAGTAGCCAGCATGGGCAGATTTCGGCGCCGCACTCGGCGTCGCACTGGGTGCCTCCGTCGCTGCGGGCGTAGTGGGATCGACCGGCTGGCAGGCCACGATCAAAAGGCAGAGCACGCAGATCGACGAACGAATAGGTAGGCGCATGCGATTGAAGAGTTTGCGAAAGAGCTTTGAATTGTAGCGGCCCGCAGCGCCGTCAGCATTGCAGGCATGCGGTGCATGCGTTGGTCGGCCCGCACACCGGTCCAACACACGGCGCGCAAATCTGCTAAAAACGCGCAGCGCCAGCGTACGGCGGCGCACCAATTTGACTGGGGAGTTTGGGGTGATGCGTAGAACGTTTCTTGCGATTGCTGCGATGGCGGCTGGCCTTGGCGCTGCAGGGGTCGCGTGGCATCAGTCGCAGCAGCCCGCTGCGGTGCCCGCACCGAAGCTCAATATGAAGCCGTTTGGCGGTGACTTTTGGGCGCATCGAGTGGCCTATCCGACGATGGAGTTCAGTCCTGGGTGGTACACGGCGGCTAAACCCGCGGACGCCCTGATCGCTTCGGCCGTGCCGATGGGCGACAAGACGGGATTTATGAAGAGTCGAGGCGCGTCGCCGCTCGCACTTGATCCCAATGCCTGGACCTTTCTCGGCCCGCTGCCGCTCAACAACAGCGGCTACGGAATGGTCAGTGGTCGCGTTAACGATATCGTGGTTGATCCGCGCGGGCCTGACGCCAACGGCAACCAAACCGTGTTTGCGGCCAGTGACGGCGGCGGCGTTTGGAAAAGCACGAACTGCTGCGGCACCGATACAACGTGGCAAGTAGTCACCGATCAACCCGACATCGCGAGCATTGCGATTGGCGATCTACATATCGATCCCAACAATGCCGATGTGGTCTATGCCGGCACCGGTGACCTGCGCTACGGCTCGTTCTCGTTTGGCTCGGCAGGGTTGTTGCGAAGCGCCGACGCTGGCGCGACATGGCAGGTGCTCGGTGAAGACGTATTCAGTCCTTTGTATGCACCCTCGGCGGCCCTCGGTTTTCCGCAATATCAGGCGATAAGCAAGGTCGTCACCGATCCAAACGATTCGAATCGCATCGTCGTTGGCACCAAGACCGGCCTGTTCATTTCTTACAACGCCGGCGCCGATTGGTCCGGCCCGTGCTCAACCAATCCCCACGTTAGCCAGCGTCAAGACATCACCGGATTGCTGGCGGTGGACGGCGGTAGTGGAACGCAGCTGATTGCTGCCGTCGGCACGCGCGGTAACCCGACACCGGTGCAGCCAGACCTCGCGAATCTCGGCGCCAACGGCGTGTACCGCGCCGATATGCCGACGGCGGGCTGCCCGGCGCTCAGCGATTGGACCCTGCTCAACAGCGGCTGGCCAGCAGGCACCGGCAACGGCGATCCGGCCGGCAAGGTGCTCGGGCGCATTGAGCTGGCGCTGGCGCCCAGCAACACCGATGTTCTCTACGCCATGGGCTCGCACGCGACCGCCAATAACGTACTTGGCGTATGGCGCAGCAGCGACGCGGGCGACACGTGGACGCAAACCGCCACCGGCACCAGCGTGCAGTCGGGCGGCTGCGGCAACGCTGTCAACGGCGGCGGTCAGATGTGGTATGACGCCAACCTCACCGTTGATCCAAACAATACCGATACCGTGCTGCTCAGCGGCGTTGATCTGTTTCGCTCAAGTAACGGCGGCGTGACCTTTCAAAACGTCACCTGCGGCTACGGCTCGGGCAACGTCCATGTGGATCATCACGCCACCGCGTACCTGCCAGCTGTCGGCGGCGGTCGCAGCAGCGACGCCGTGCTGACTGGCTCGGATGGCGGCGTGTACGTCACTCAGAATGCGCGCTTCGGCACCGGCGGCACGTCGGCAGCGAATCGGCCCAGCTATCTCTCGCTCAATCAAACCATCGGCACGATCGAGCTGTACTCCGGCGATATCAGCGATCGGTTTGCGACCAGCGCAACGCCGGGCGCCAGCGCCGGTGCGCAGGACAACGGCAGCTCCTACGCGCGCTGGACAGCGGGCAATCAGGGAGCCACACCGTGGACGGTACGCAACGGCGGAGACGGCATTTTCACGCGCATCGAGCCGGTGCGTCAGCTGCGCTGGTATTGGTCGAGCCAGAACGGATCAATGACCGTATCGACCAACGGCCCCGATGTCGGACCAACCAGCGCGACGCCGCAAACGACGCCTGCCTGGGGCGGCGACACGCTTAGCTTTGTGATGCCGTTTGAGCTGTATCGCTATGGCGAACTGGATGCCGCCGGCAGCGGCTGTACTTCAGCCATCGGGTGTACCTACATGATTGCCGGCACCACCCGCGTTTGGGAGACCATTCAAGGTGCCATTCCGCGCAGCAGCTGGTACGCCAACAGCCCCAATCTGACCAAAGGGACGCTAGCGGGGCGATCCTTCATCAATCAGCTCAACCACGCGGTAAAAACACCCAGCGTGGCGATCGCTGGCACCAACGATGGCAACGTCTGGGTTGGCCATGGCATGAACCAAGGCACCGCCGATTCGGCGACTTGGACCAACGTCACGGCCGCCAATGCGGTGTTGCCGAATCGCCCGATCATGGACGTGGCGATGGATGTCGGCGACGCGGCTAACCCGGCGGCCAGCGCGGTCGGTTATGCCGCGCTCGGAGGGTTTGATCAAAATACGCCCACCACGCCGGGCCATATCTATCAGCTGACCTGTAGCAACGCCTGCGCAACATCGGCCTGGCGCGACATTAGCGGCAATCTGCCGAACATCCCGGCCAACAGCGTCAGCTTCAACCCAAACAGGCCGCAGCAAGTATTCGCGGGCACCGACTGGGGCCTCTACTACACCGAAGACGCCTTTGCCGCGACGCCGCAGTGGCTGCGTTTCGACAACGGCCTGCCGCGCGTCATGATCTGGGACATGGCCGTTGATCGCGGCTTCACCACGCTTGCAGTGTTCACCCGCGGCCGCGGCGTGTGGGTGTGGCCGCTGCCGGGCGCGCCGCGTGGTGACGATGTATTTTCGAACGGGTTTGAGTAGAACGTTACCGATGGGTCAAACGCGTTCAACGCAGATGACGCAACGGATCACTTAGATCAAATGCGTTCAACGCCGAGGACGCAAAGGGGCAAAGGACGCAAAGGAGAGCAGGAGCTAAGGTAAAGCCAGCGCCCAGCCTGTAAACGCGCTCACGCGGTAAGCAGCCTTGCAAAGCCCTTAAGCGTCCTCGTCGAAGGTTGGGAAGAAAAGCCATGTCGCTTCTCTTTGCGTCCTTTGCCCCTTTGCGTCCTTTGCGTCCTTTGCGTTGAGCGCCCTTTGCTCTTGTTTCCTCGAAAGCGCCTCAGCGTTCCAGCTGTTGCACAGTGGCACCTGTGACTTTGCCGATCTTGGCGGTCGGGTCAACGCGCAGTTCAACTTCGCGTTCGAAAACCAGTTCGCCGACGACAATGCTGTTGGCACCAATGGTCACTCGCGGCGTGCGCTGCTTTTGCTTGAACCATGAGCCGCTCGGCTTGCGCACGATGATGCCGCCCTTGACCACGCTACCGGCCAGCACCTCGATATCGCCGTTGACGGTTTCGATGCCTTGTTCGAGCTGGGTCGCGGTGAGTCGGATATCCCCGTTGACGGTCTCGATGCCGCCGGCGACTTCGCTCTGCTCGCCCAGCGACACGCCGCCATTCACGGCCTCCACGTCGCCATCGACGTTGACGCCCTTGCCGATGCTGATTCCGCCATTGACCGTCTCAACGCCGCCGACCTGCGCCTGATCGCCGATCGAAATGCTGCCGTTAACCGTTTCGACACTCATTGCGCGTGTGCCGCTGGCCACGCTGATGCTGCCGTTTACGGTTTCCAAGTCGCCGTACTCGACGCCGGCTTCGGTGCGTATTGCGCCGTTTATTTTGTCGATGCTCTGCGGTGCCGCCGTCGCCAAGGCGGGCAGCAGGGCAGCGACAAGCAAGCCAGCAGCAAAGGGTGAAGTGATGCGTGTCATAGCGTTCTCCTAGTGGAGTGGGTGGGTAGACGTTCGCAAGCTTGGATGCATCGATGCGGCGAACGGTTTAAGCGCTGGCGAATGATCGGCGTTGGCAACCGTTAGAATTGAGGATCTGACGACTTCCGGAAGCCGACGTGACCCGTCCTAAGCCTGTTCTGCTGCTAATTCTTGACGGCTGGGGCTATCGCGAAGACGCGCCAGACAACGCCATCAGCTGTGCAAAAGCCCCGCATTGGCGGCAGCTGATCGCAACGCAGCCGCACACCTTGATCCACACCTCGGGTCTGCACGTGGGCCTGCCCGATGGGCAAATGGGCAACTCCGAAGTTGGCCATATGAATCTGGGAGCGGGCCGCGTCGTCTACCAAGAGCTGACGAGAATTGATAAGGCCATCAGCGACGGTGACTTTTTCGATAACGCTGAGCTGGTCAGCGCGTGCGACGCGGTGATTGCGAACGGTGCCACCCTGCACGTGATGGGCCTGCTGTCGCCGGGCGGTGTGCACAGTCACGAATCGCATATTTTAGCGATGCTGGATCTGGCGCAGCGGCGCGGCGTGGGCAAGATCGCCGTGCACGCATTTCTTGACGGCCGCGACACGCCACCGCGCTCGGCCGCCGATAGCCTTCAGCGCCTGCAGTCGCACTGCGACGGAATTCGCGGCGCGCGTATTCGGACGCTATCCGGTCGCTACTATGCAATGGATCGTGACCAGCGCTGGGATCGCGTTTCTCTGGCGTGGAACACGCTGGTGCACGCCGCGTCGGACCTACGCGCTGGCAGCGCCGAAGAAGCGCTGGAAGCGGCCTACGCGCGCGGTGAAAACGACGAGTTTGTCTTGCCCACCGTACTCTCCGCTGCGCAACCGATGGCCGATGGCGATGCCGTCGTGTTCATGAATTTCCGCGCCGACCGCGCGCGCCAGCTAACCGCGTGTTTTGTGAAATCGGACTTCGCCGGCTTTGATCGCGGCGCGATGCCTAAGCTGTCGAGGTTTGTTTGTCTTACCGAATATTCGGCTGATCTCCCGGCGCCTGTCGCGTTCACTTCGACGAGCTTGCGCAATACCCTGCCTGAGGTCATTGCGGCAGCCAACATGACCCAGCTGCGCATCGCCGAAACCGAGAAATACGCGCACGTGACGTTCTTCTTCAGCGGCGGCGTAGAAGCGCCACAGACGGGTGAGGATCGCATCTTAGTGCCATCTCCAAAAGTGGCCACCTACGATTTGCAGCCGGAGATGAGCTGCCCTGAACTGACCGCCAAACTGGTTGACGACATTCGTGCGCGCCGCCACGATGTGATCATCTGCAACATTGCCAATCCGGACATGGTTGGTCACACCGGCATTCTGTCGGCGGCGGTGGCGGCGGTCGAGGCGGTTGATACAGCCATCGGTGAAATCACTCGGGCGATTGCTGATGTCGGTGGCGAAATGCTGCTGACCGCCGACCACGGCAATCTTGAGCAGATGAGCGATCACGAAAGTGGTCAGCCGCATACCTCGCACACTACGGGACCCGTGCCGCTGGTGTATGTCGGACGGCCGGCACGCTTACGTGCCATTGGTGCTTTGCAGGACGTTGCGCCGACGCTGCTCGCGCTGCTTGGACTGCGGGCGCCAGCGGAGATGACCGGGCGTTCGCTGGTCGAGTTTGTGTAGCGTCGAGCATGCGCCGTTTCACGCTGTTTCTTTTTTGCATGCTTGCCAGCGCCGTTGCGCTGGCGCAAACGGCTGCGACTGACGAAAGTAGCAAAACTGAATCCGCTGAGCGCACCGCTGAGCAGCGCGCGTCTGATGAGAAGAAAGCCCAAGCCGATTTGGCGCAGCTGCGCGAGCGCATCACAAAGCTTTCCGAGGACCAGCAGGCGCTAGCCGGTGAACGCGACGGCGCGGCGCGTGAGCTGCGCGCAGCGGATCGCAGCATCAGCGACGCAAGCGCCGCTCTGCGCACGATCGATGAAGACATAGCGACGCAGCAAAGTCAGCTGGAGACGCTGCAGCGCCAAGAGGCTGCGCTGGCGACGCATTTGCTGGAGCAGCGCGAGTCACTTGCGCAGCTGCTGCGCGCCCTGCACGCGCAAGGCCGCAATGCGCCGCTTAAGCTGCTCTTAGCGCAGGATCGCGTTGAAACACTGGGGCGCACGCTCGGCTATCTAGGCTATTTTCGGCGCGCTCGCGTTTCCCGTATTGAAGCGCTGCTGAGCGATCTCGATGCGCTCACTCAGGCGCGCCAAGCCGTGGTCTTACAGCAGGAAGCGCTAGTGCTAGCGCGCGCCCAGCAGCAGGCGGCGATTGCCGATCTTGACGGCGTGCGGGCGACGCGACGCACGCTGCTTGCGGATATTGAAAAGCGTTTTCGCGACAGCGGCTCGCGACTCGCCGCCTTGGGGCGCGATGAGGCGGCGCTGATCGCGCTGATCACGCGCCTGCAGGATATTTTTGGCGACATTCCGCAGCGGCTTGATGGCGCGGCCTCATTCGCCACGCGTGCTGGAAGATTGCCATGGCCGATAAACGGCAAACTGCTCACCGGGTTTGGTCGCCCGCTGCCCGACGGCCGTGGCAGCAGCGGCTGGCTGATAGATGCCAGCGCAGGTGCAGAAATT
>JBBSIY010000181.1:0-7114 GCA_038257785.1 Lysobacterales bacterium | reverse complement strand
GGCCGTGTTGTCCCAACATGCCCGCAATGCTGACGCGCAAGTCCACTTCGCTCACCCGCGACGGCACGCTGCCATCGATCAACAGCATGGCCACCGCCTCCACGAGGTAGGCTCTCTCCGCATCGCTATCGCTGCTTTCATCTAGCGCCTGCAGCCACTGCCCCAGCAGGGCGATGCGCGCTGATAGTCGCGCGCCAAGCTGCTCAAGCGTGCTCTGTAGGGACTCCCACCGACCGCCGATGGTCAAGCTCTGACGCAGTCGGTCAACTAGCGCGCGCGCGTACTTGCTGAATACAAACCGCGGATGATCGGCAGCCAGCTCGTCAACCAAGTAGGCCGCTGCTCTCGCTGATAGCGACTGTCGATCAAGCATGTGCTGCGACTGTGCGAAGCGATCCAGCTGGATCGCGATTTCGTCGCGCAGCGCGTGCAGCCCGGCGGAGCTTCCAAACATCTGCTGAATCTGCCGCGCCTGATGTGCCCGCTGCGGCCATAGCGCCGGCTCAGTGCCGGCCTGCAGCTGCGACCACGCAATGACCGCCCAAGCGCGTGCCGACGGCGCGTGCGCGAGCGTACCGGCGCTGGCCTGCAGCGGCAGCCAGTGGCGCAGGATCAGCGCGGCATCGTGATCGTGAATGCCCTTCTCATAGCCCTCGCGGTAGCGCGGCGCGGCGAATTCACGCAGCGTGCGCGACAGTTGGTCAGGCGCATCGAGCTGAGCCTGCAACACTTGCACACTCAACCCATCACGACCCGCGCGGGCCGCATCTAGTAGCGCCGCAGCAAGGTACTCGCCGCGGTAGAGATGCTCGGACTCGGACTCCAAACCAACCGACCAGTAAGGCTTCAACGCAGCCAGTTCGGGGTGATCCAGCGGCTCGAAATAGCCGGTGCCGGTCAGATGTAGACACAGTGACTCATCGCGCGGCAGCAGGGTCAGATCGAGCTCCTGCGTGTTGACGCTGAAACGATGCCGCGGACCCAGCTTGATGACACTGCCGTCGCCCTCGAACAAATCGGTCTTGTCGCGCAGGCTGCGCACCGCCTGGTCGCGCGCTCCTTTGAGGCGCGCTTCAATTGCATCAGCCTTGACGCTGTCGTGCAGGCTGCGCAGGCGACCTATCAACTCGCGCAACTTCAGAATTAGCGGGTCGCCGGCGAAAAATGCATTCAGCTCATCGGGGGTGCTGAGTCGCGCCGTGCGTCGCGCGAATCCATCCAAAATGCGCAACGCTGCATCCTGCACCGCCTGCGCTTTGCGTTGGCGCTCGTCGAGCAGCGCCTGCTTGTGCGCCTCAAAGGCTTCCAGCGCTTCTTCGCGCTTGGTCTGGATGTCGCTGAGAAACTGCTCGTGTTCGCCGAATTGGCTTTCCAGCGTTTCCAGCTGAACCAAAATCCGCGCCAGCTGTTCGTCGCATTTTTCAGGATCAGACGCGAGACCGAGTGCGCTGGTCAGACTCTGCCCGAACAAGGTGAACTGAGCGCCGAACTGCGCCACCGCCTCGTTCGATCCCAGCGCCTTGCGCCGCTGTTCGCCGCGCGCGCGGGCTTGATTCAGCCGCGCGTACAGCTCAGATATTGCTTCGACAATCCGCGTGCGCTGGGCAGCATCATCGATCTGCAGCCCGGCCATCAGGTTCGAGAGCATGTCCAAATTGGCGGCCATCGCCGCCAGCGCCGTCAGCGGCTCCTTGAGCTGGCTGACGCCTTGCGCCGACTGCGCTGACTGATCGAGCTCCTTCAGCTGCACGTTCAGTGGCTGCAGCGCGACCTCTCCGGAGAGGTACACGCCGGTAGCCGCCGATACGTCGGCATGCGCGGCCTGCACGGCCGCTTCCATCGTATCGACTGCCGCCGTATCGATGTAGCGATAGTCGCGAATGGTCAGCAGATGGCCGCGCTGCCCGCTCAGCGCATTCAACGCCGCAACGAACGCTTCGACGCTTTCGAGTCGATCCGGATGCGATTGGCTGAGCAGCTCGACCTGCCGAGTCTCCGCTTCGGCCAAGGCACGACTGGACTGCCGGCGAATGCTTTCAACCTTCTCAAACTCGTCAAGCACGGCCTCGCCGCTGGCGCTGATTTCGCGCAGCAGAGGAGCGATGTCTGGACAGTTGGCATCGGCAAGCCAGTGATGCAGGTCAAACAGCCGCCGCGCATTGTGGGCGAGCTGCTCGTAGCGCTGCATCGAGACCTGTTCGGCGTCAATCTCGCGACTCAGCGACAGCAGATCGGAAATTCCGCGCACAAGTTCGGCGTTACCGATCCGCGCCATAAAGCTGCTGCCGGCCGGTCGGCTGGCGGCGAACACGTCAGTGCAGAACGGCGTCTGCCAGACCTGCATCGGATGGACGCGTGTAGGCTCGTCACTATCGGCGCTGAAGATCACCATTCGGCCATCGTCGTGGCGCGCGTAGCCGTGACCGAAGATCGGCGTCTGCAGCCGGCGTTCGATCATGTTGTAGGTGAACAGCGCGCTGCGGCCCTCCTCGGGCTCGTAGAACACATACAGCACGTCTTCGCCGTTTGGCGAGCGCAGCGCGCGTTTGAAGCGCATGCCGGCCATCGGCCGTTCGAAGGTCTTGTATTCGCCGTTCTGCAGCAAATAGCCGCCGGGAAAAACGATGCCGTGATCTTCCGGCAGCTGCACGCAAGCCTGACCGATGGCATCAATGCGGCGCACCGTGCGAGTCAGCGTGTTGAACGCCAGATAGCGCCACTGCTCTTCGCGATACGGCTGCATGCGTAGCAGCACCAGACTGCCGACCTGCGCGTAATCGACCTTGGCATCGTCGATTGATTGAGTCTGGTCGTTGACCGGCTCGCGATAGATGCCGAGACCGTCTTCAGTGTTGTTCTCGATCTTGACCGTGAGGTCGCCGCCGATGGCCTCAACGAACACTTGGTCGAGAATGTTCAGATGCGGGAAGCGGCCTTCGACGACGTTCTCGCGTGTCGCCCTCGTCCACTCGAAGTCAAACGCCGGCGGCAGCGCGATATCACGCTCGCCGCGATTGTCGACATAGCGCACCGCACCGTCAGCCGCGATGCTCCAGCGGAAAACCCGCATGTCGCCGATTTTTTCACCGATCTGAAATGCGGCCAGCAGTGCGTCGTCGTGTCGCACCAGCTGCAGCAGACGGGTGTTTTTGTAGTAGGCGTAGAGCTCGCGGAAGTCCTGCTGGAAACTGTCAGCGGCCAGAAAACTACCCGCAATTTCAACCGGCTCCACATCGAAACCATCGCCGCTCGCAACCAGCCGATACAGCGAAAACACATCTTCGATCTTGGTCTCGCGTTTGAGCCCAATAAACACGTTGTAGCCAAACAGCAGGCAGTCACCGACTTGGACCAGATCGCGCGGCACGCAGTTGTTCTCGGTGCGCACACGCAGTCGGCCAATTACGCTCATCTGACTGCTGCCGAATTCCTCCAGCCGCTGGGCATTTAGGCCTTCAGAAATTCCGCGCAGCCGTCCGCCCTGCTCAATCAGGCGTTTCCGCAACACCTCATAAGCACCGCCTTCGGCAACGGCTTGGTCGGTTTGAGTGGGGGTGTCAGTCGTCTCGGCCATGTTGATCAGGTCTTGTCATGATTTGAGAAACCGGTAGCGTGACGCTTGTTGCCCTGAACGCCCCTCACCCCACCCCCTCTCCCGTGGGGGTGAGAGGGGCTCTCGAGCCGCGTCGCGGCGAGCCCACGAACGCCACCGCGCCTGCAGGCACCGTGGCCGGGGAGTGTGCTCCGGCGCGCCATACAGCTCATCGAAATTAAACCGCGCCTACGCTTCCCCTCCCGCCGCCTCATCCGCCGCAGCAACCTGACCCTTGCCCAAAAACTTCGCCATCAAGTCCTGCACCAGCGGGCTCTTGCCGGCGACGCCTTCGATCGCCTTGCCGACCGACAGCGCCTTGGCAAACGATTCGAAGAACTCGCCACTGCCGCCGACGATATCGACCTTGGCTTTCGACAGCGCCGCTGCCAGTACGTCGGCCTGCTCGCGAGCGATTTCCTTGTTCGCCTCGATGCTGGCCATCGCTTGCTCGAAGCTCTTCTCCAACTGCATGCGGAATTCTTCGTGCGCGCGTGCGCCGTCCGATAGCGCATCCAGCGAAGCGAATTTTTTCGCCAGGCCCTGCGCCTCAGACTCGTACTTCTGCAGCAACACGCTGGCTTCGGCCTGACCGACCTCGCGTGTGGCCAGCGCTTTCGCGTTGGCCAGATGCTCGTCGCCGCGAGCCTGCGCGCCGAGCTTCTCTTCCAGCACCTTGGCTTCGGCCAGGCCTTCCTTCTGCTTGGCCTCGGCAGTTGCTTCGATCACGCGCGCCTGCGCCAAGCCTTTTTCCTGCTCGCCACGTGCTTCGGCTACCAGCTTTTCCGCGACGACTTTCGCCTCCGCCATGCCTTCCTTCTCCATCGCCGCGGCGGTGACTTCGCGAACGCGCGCATCGGCGAGACCCGGTGCAGCACGCTCGGCCTCGATGCCTTCGGCGAGCTTCTTCTTGGCTTCCGACTGCTTGCCCGCCGCTTCCAACTCGGCCTGAGCAATGACCGTCATCTCGATCGCCTTGTGGCGCGATTTGGTCTCGTCGGCTTCAGCCTGCTTGACCTGACGCACCAGCTCTTCTTCCGCAGACGCTTGGGCATTGAGGATCGCCACCTGCTTGGCGCGATCAGCCTCTGAAACCTCGCGCACTTCCTTGATGCGCTCTTCTTCCTGCGCCACGGTCTTCTCGACTGCAATACGTTCGCGTACGACGTTGGCGATTTCTTTGCGCTGCACTTCCAGCGCCTTCTCTTTTTCGATCTGCTGCAGCTCAACCTCACGCTCACGCGAGACGATTTCCAAGGCTTTAGCGCGAGCAACTTTCTCGACCTCGATGACCACCGCGCGCTGACGGTTCTGCGCGGCGACTTCGACTTCGCGCTGATGATTTTCGGCGCGGATATCGAGCTGCTCCTGCACGCCAATGCGCGCCTCTTCAGCCTTCAGCCGCTCCTCCTGCTGGACCTTCTGCGTTTCCGCTGTTTCGCGCGCCTGAATCGTGGCGATCTCACGCTGCTGCTTGGCCTCAGCGTCGGACTGCTGCCGCGCCAGCGCCAGCAGGGCTTCTTTCGTTTCAACGTTCTTCTTCGTGATGGCCAGCTCTTCGTTGCGCTCGAGCTCGTTGGTGATCACGTTCTGCCGTGCAGTCAGCTCGGTGATCTTGCGAATGCCCTCGGCGTCAAGAATATTGCTCGGATCGAGCGACGACTTTGGCGTCTGCTCCAAATAGTCGATGGCGACGTCTTCGAGCACGTAGCCGTTCAAATCATTGCCGATCACCTCGACGATGCGGTCGCGAAACTCTTGGCGATTCTCGAATAGATTGACGAAGTCGATCTTCTTGCCGACCGTCTTCAGCGCTTCGGAGAACTTGGCGTTGAACAGCTCGTTCACCGCGCCCTTTTCCGAGGCGCGATCGACGCCGATGGCTTTGGCGACTTTAAGCACGTCCTGCTGGGTTTCATTGACACGCAGGTAGAACGCCACCGTGATGTCGGCGCGCATATTGTCTTTGCAGATCAGCCCATCCTTGCCGCGCCGGTCAACTTCCAGCGTGATCAAGGAGATCTTCATGAACTCCTTCTTGTAGATCACCGGGTAGACCAGCGCGCCGGTGAAGTGCACCTTGGGCATCGCCGAAAGATCGTTGACGATTAGCGCGGTGCCCTGCGGCACTTTGATGTAGAAGGCTTTGAAGAGTCCAAATAGGCCGAATATGAAGGCAACAACGACGACAAATCCGACTAACAGCGGCATCAGCAGTGCCATGTCCATGAACCACTCCTCAAAAGAAAGTTGTATTCGGCGGGTACGAATTAACGGGTGACGACTACCGGCGTTTCAGGAATTACCCGATAGGCGTTCGCCGCTTCCACGTACTCAACCAGCACTACTCGATCACCCCGCACAAACTGCCCCGGCTCGGCGCGCACCTGCAGGATCAAACCCGCGCCGCCGTCGTTCATCTCGGCCGTGCCCTGACTTAGGGTGACAACTGGGCTGCGCACCACAGCGACCTCACTTAGCAACGACACGCTATCGATGGGTTTAGTCTTGGCAAACAGGCCGCGAAATGGGCGCAACAGCAAACCTGCGAACGGCAAGGCAATGATCACCGCCAGCACCGACGCTACCGCTCCCAAGCCATAGCGCAGAAAATCCCAAGGCAGATGTTGCAGCAGGAAGAACCCAGCGAAGTAGCTGATCAGCCACGCCAACAAGGTCACCACGCTGAGTATTAACGTCAAAGGCACGCCATCTAGGCCAAACTTCATCAGCAGGCCAGCAACGCCTCCCAGCTGGAGCTCCTCGCCATCGGGCGTCATGGAGATTGGCAGGACATCGAGATCGATGAGGCCGATCATCGCCAACAGCCAGTAAAACAGCGCCACCGACAGCAGAACGCTAAAAATTAGCGTGGGGAACGACAGTGCAATGCTTAAGAACATGTCCATCGATAGCATCCCCCTCGGATGCGGTGTGTTCGACGCAGCTCAAAATCGATCAACTCAGCTACAAGCTGAGTCACTTGGGTTAGACGCGGTGGCAATCAATCCGTGACATACAGCGCGAGCGCGCTTTTCCGATTCAACAAATCCTCGAAGCCAACGCTCGCGCGGATTACGCTAGCGGACCACGTGCAGACCCCGGACGCATCCGGCGGTGTCGCCAGCCGCACCTGAGCTACTGCTCGATGAACTGCCGCAGTGCGGCAGCCGTTGCCGCGGGTTGCTCCATCATCGGCATGTGATTGCAATCATCAAGCAAGACGGTCCGTGAGTTGGCGATGCGGCCGGCGTAGCGCCTCGCGCCGCTAACGTCCACGATGCGGTCGTTGCGGCACCACAGCAGCAGCGTAGGCGCACGGATCGAAATGGCTTCGATACCGGGGAGCAGCGCCTCCGGCCCCTGCTTGAAGCTTGCCAGCACGCGGCGCTCATAGGCGCGATCTGCGCGGCGCTGGGCGATTAGCGCCTGATCTGCCGGCCAAGGCACCCAGGGCGGATGCTCGAAGACTAGGGCGAGCTGATTGTCCAGCGAGGCGCGATCAATGACCTCGAACGGATG
>JBBSIY010000180.1:0-7160 GCA_038257785.1 Lysobacterales bacterium | reverse complement strand
TATTCGCTGCGAACGGATGCTGCCGAAGCGCTGACCTTTGATGTTCCTATTGAAGCGCCAGCTCGGCCGTGAGTGATTTGCCGTTACGCCGCAAAGCCTGACGGTGCATCAGGAAACGGACATCGTGGTGCTGGGTGCGGGCGTGGTGGGTTTGGCCTGCGCCCACCATTTGCGAAAACGCGGCCATAGCGTAACGCTGGTCGACGCCGACGGCGCGGGCATGCGCACGTCGTTTGGAAATGCAGGTTCGATTTCGGTCGGCAACGTGCTGCCGCAGTCCACGCCTGGCATTGTTGCCAAGGGTCTGCGCATGCTGGCCGAACCGCTTGCGCCGCTGAAGATGGATAGGCCGCTGCGGCCCGGCTATTGGCGCTGGCTGTGGGAGTTTGCGCGCGCCGGAAGCCACGCGCATATCTCGCCGATCATCGACGCGATGCACGCCATCAACCACGCCAGTCGGCGGGCGTGGATCGATTGGGCTTCCGACATTGAAGCCAGCGAGCTGCTGGCCGAGACCGGATATCTGCAGGTGTTTGAGCGTGCCGACACCTACGCGCGTTCGGAATTCGAATGCGCGCATATGCGGCGGCTTGGCGTGCGCTTTGAGCGACTGGATCGGCGCGGCATTGAGGAGCTTGAGCCGCAGCTCGGAAGTGGATTCGAGCACGCCATATTTCAGCCGGACGCGATGGCAATGCGCGATCCTGGTGGTTTTTGTCAGCGCGCGGCGGCGCATCTTGCTGAGCACCATGCGCCGATTCTACCCATGGCGATTGAGCGCATCAGCGCGCATTCCAATGGCTATCGGCTGCATGCAGCCGAGCGCGTGCTCGACTGTCAACGCGTTGTGGTGTGCGCCGGCGCATGGAGCGTGCGCCTGCTGCATGCCTTTGATGTGCGCCTGCCGATCGTGCCTGCGCGCGGCTATCACCTGATGTTTGACGTGCCGACTGCACCGGTTCAGCGGCCCACCCTTTGGGCTGAGCGCTACATGGTGGTGTCTCCGATGAATGCAGGTGTACGCATGACCAGCATCAAGGAGCTAACGCGCCTCGATAGCGACCCTCACTATTCATTGGTTCATCGTCTTCGGCCCGAACTCGCGCGCCTGTTTCCAAGTTTGGCGCAGGCGCCCGCAAGCGAGTGGGCGGGTCTTCGCCCGTGCACGCCGGACTCGCTGCCTATCATTGATCGTTTGCCTGGCGAGTCGATCTACATCGCGGCAGGCCACGGTCATCTCGGGCTCACTCAGGCGGCGATGACGGGGCGTCTAATCGGCGAGAAATTAAGCGATGAGACGACCGCCATTGATCTCACGCCATTTCGCCTAGCCAGATTTACGCGCGAGCCCTAGGGCGGTTATTGCTGATGCCCTTTCAAACAGGCGATGTCGTGATCATTTTGCTGAATCGACGTTCGTCAGTTGTTTTTTCGCAGGGTCAAATGCCGCAGCGGCCCATTCGTGATACAGCGCAGCACCCGGATGCAGACCGTCGTCGGCTAGATGAGTGGCATCAGCGCCTATCGACCGGCTGACTGATGCGATATCGACCAGCGTGACGCGCTTTGTTAAGCAGATGTCGGCGATTGCCGCGTTATAGGCGTCCAGCTCACTCGCGATCTTGGCGCGGTCGCGGCCTTCGGCAAACGGCGTGACGCCCCAGTCGGGGATGGTCAGCACGATGACCCGATCAGAGCGGTCCTTGGCCAGCATGATGGCGCGGGACAGCAGGCCATCGAACTCCGAGCGGAAGTCCTCAACGCTGCGGCCACGATACTGGTTGTTGACCCCGATCAGCAGCGACACGAACTCCCACTCGCCCAGCGGCTCGGCAGCGTTCATTGCCACGCTTAGCTCGTCAGTCGTCCAGCCGGTTTTGGCGATGATGTGCGGCGCGGTAAGGCCAACGCCGTCCTCGCGCAGCGCGTGGGCCAGCACCACTGGCCAGCGCTCGTATTCAGCCACGCCTTCACCAATCGTGTAAGAGTCGCCCAGCGCCAAATAGCTGAGTTCAGCGGCCGAAGCGTTGGACGATAGGCTGGTAAGCATGGTCAGGGTCAGGGTCAGGGCTAGCAGTCGATTCATTGGGTTCTCCGGCGGCGTGTTCTCACGCGACGTGGCGATTTGGCGGCGCCGCCGCCTGCCGGCGGAGGGCGCGGTCGATGCGTGCGAACACTTCGCGAATCTGCGCGGCTTCGGGCAACAGCGTCACGCGGAAGTGGTTTCGGTAAGCGACGTTGAAGCTGGAGCCGGGGACGACCAGCACGCCTTCGGATTCGAGCAAATCCAGCGCGAAACGGTGATCGTCAAAGCCGGGCACCCGCTCACGATCAACCCCGGGGAACGCGTATAGCGCGCCCTGCGGCGTCACCAGTGAAAGAAACTCGCTGGTCGCCACCGCGTCGATCACCGCGCGGCGCGCTTCATACAGCCGACCGCCTTGCTGTGTGAGCGGCGAAATGGTGTCCGGGCCATTCAAGGCCGCCGGTATCGCCCATTGTCCGGGCACGTTGGCGCACAGGCGCAGCGCGCCAATCAGGTCCATCGCGTGCGCAAGCTCGGCCGCGCGGGCCACGTCGCCCGAGAGTGACACCCAGCCGACCCGATAGCCACAGGCGCGGTGCACTTTCGACAGCCCACCGAAGCTCAGGCAGGGAACGTCGCCGGCCAACGGCGCTAGCGCTTCGAACACCGCATCGTCATACAAAATGCCGTCGTAGATTTCATCCGCCATCAGCAGCAGGCGATGCTTGCGCGCCAGCTCGACCATCGATTGCAGCAGTGGGCGTGGATAGCTGGCGCCGGACGGATTATTCGGATTGATAATGACCAGCGCGCGGGTGTGCGGGGTTATCAGCGCTTCCAGCTGCGCGATATCGGGCAGAAAATCGTTCTCGGGCCAGCAGTCGTAATAGACCGGCGTGCCGCCGTTCAAAATCGTGGCGGCGCTCCATAGCGGGTAGTCGGGGCTCGGCAGCAGCACTTCATCGGCGCTGTTTAGCAGCGCACGCAGCGACACGTCGATAAGTTCACTGACGCCGTTGCCGACAAACACACGCTGCGCGCTGACGTTAAGCGCACCGCGCGCGCGCTGTTGCGCGGCAACGGCCTCGCGTGCTTCCTCTAGCCCTTGCTGGTGACAGTAGGGATCACTTTCACCGAGATGAGCGGTGATGGCTTCCTGTAGATGCGAGGGCGCACGAAAGCCAAAGGCACCGGGGTTGCCGATGTTGAGCTTAATCAGCGTGCGGCCCTGCAGTTCAAGGTCGCGTGCGCGGCGCGCTAGCTCGCCGCGAATTTCGTAACGGACTTCAGATAGCCGTTGGCTGGTAGCGATGGTGCGATGCGGCATTGTGTGAGGAAGGCGTAAAACGACACAGCCTACCTCAAGCGCGGCGCGGCTTCAGGAGGTTTTGCTGCTACGCAGCAGACTGAGTCCCGCCAACAACGCCAATGCGAGCTCAGTGGCTAGCGCAAACCACAAAAAAGGCGTCGCCGCGCCAGTGAGCAGCATGCCTAGGGTTCGCGCTAGGCCAATGCCACCATAGGCGGCAAAGCACAGCCAGAGGCCCGCGCGTCGGTAGGCCGGATTCAGCGCCGACGCAATGATCAACGTGCCAAGGCCAAGTTCAAGGCCGCCGTAAAAAGCACGTATTTCGGTCGCCGCCACATCACCGGTCGTGATCAGGCCGGCTGCGCCAAGCACCTCAAGCGGAGCGATCAAGCAGGCCAGCCCGAAGCCGATAAAGCCGAGGCCGGAAAGCCAGAGAGTGATGCGGGTTAGCAAGGGCATGGCGTTGGAGTCCGTCGTTCGCGATTCGCAACACTCTGCCACGCCAATGCTCGTTGGCGCGTGTAGATCAGCCTTGGATCGGCACTGGCCTCAGCGGCGGCGAATGAGCACCAGCACGCTGCCGACCGCCAGCAGTAGCGCAAGCGCTGCCAGCCACGCAGGAGTGAGCGCGTCGATCGATTGCGGTGGCGTGACGCCGCCAGGTAGCCCACCGCCCGGCGGTGGCGGTGGCGAAATGTCGGGCGGAATGAGTCTCGGCGAGTTGACGATGAAAGCAACGTCGGTCTGATTCGCGATCTGGCACGTGACTGTACCGGCGGCTTCCACAGGTGACGTCCCTGAGGTAAGCACGCTACCCACCGTCAGAGCCTGAAAGTCATCGCTGGCCGTCATTACAAACTGGATCGGTCCGGGGCCGGAAGGGCGCAGGGGAAACGCCGCAATTTCCACCGCGCCACTGGCGCTGCAGCTAACCAGAGTTGAGCCTACGCCAGAGCCGCCGTTTGCAATCAATCCGATATATCCAATACCCAACGAACCGACTGTCGGCGCATAGGTGTTGATCGTCGCGCCGGAAATAGGCGAAGTCGAAACGGTTGGATTTATGCTTGCCGGCGGAGATGGCACCGGGCAGTTCAATGGAAATGTACGCGGTGTGCCGGGAAAAGGCGTGTCGCCGTCAAACTCGATGCAGGTCAGAACGGCAGTACCCGTGTCTGCCGGGTAGGTGCATCCAAGCACTAATTCCTGCGATTCCGAGTTCTCGAACGTGAGAGCCGTTGGGGTCAGTGAGAAATGCTCTGCGCCAGGGCCCGACACGCTGCATGCACTCAAACTGGCCACTCCACTGGAGCCATTGACGCCGACTTCAATTGTTTTAGGGGGAGCTTGCGTCCCTGCAATCACGCCTTGCGCGAAACTTATCGTCGAGCCGAGGCTTGGCGTATACCGCAGTGTTCTGGGTCCGGGCGGCCCGGTGACGCGCACACCTGAGGGCGAGCGAAGACTGCAGCCGCGCCGTTGCGCTTGTGCGTTGTAGCACTCGAGATCGAGGGGCGTGAACGGGATAAGTCCAATCGGCGCATTCTCCGCCACGGTCACGTTCACGCTGCAGTAGGTGGTGAAGGTCGGTGAAAGCGGAAGATTGCCGCCGGAGACTGGAATGGCACGAAACCGTGTTGGACTAACAATGTGGCAGATCGCGCCAGGCTGTGCGACCGGTTCGCTCATGCTGATGAAGGCGGTGGCGAAACTAAGGGTTACTTCGGTTTCAACCGTTTCCCCGTCTCCCGCAAACTGCACGTCGAGGCGCACCGTTTCGCCCGTTACCGCACTGACTAACGCGCGGTACTCGCCGGCAAACGTCGGCGCCGACGGCAAGACGAGGGCTAGCCAAACGATTGTCCAAGCGACGTACGACCGGAAAAAAACCATGTGCAGCACCAAGGACTACCAGAGGCGATCGGTAGCTTAGCGCACAACTCAAGACACACCTGATCGTCCGATCAGTGTCTTCGCGGCCAAATAGTCGATGCAGAGGTGAGCTGGGATGTGGGTTGGATCTAGCCGACCCGCTGACTACGGGACCCTCGCCAGCGCACAATGCGCACAATGATATCCAGCATCCCGAAAGAACACCCTCTTGCCGCGTTTGGCTGGCAAGGCGACGGCCCAGCGGCGCAGGCGCTTAACGATGTTGAACCCGGCCGCTTGGCGCGGGTCATCGAGCAGCATCGCTCAGGCTATCGCGTGACCGATGGCGAGTCAGACTTTGCCGCCTCGTCGCCTGCCGAATGGGGCAAGCGCAGCACGCTGGCGGACGAACGTGCGGCGGTTGGCGATTGGGTATGGCTTGAGCCCGAGCGCGACCACATCACGCGCTGGCTGCCGCGCACCAGCCTGCTGAGCCGCGGCGCGGCGGGCGAGCACTACAAAATGCAGCTGATCGCCGCCAATATCGACGTGGTTCTGGTGGTGGTCGGGCTGGACGGTGACTTCAATCCGCGACGGCTAGAGCGCTACCTGCTGCTCACGCGCGGCAGCGGTGCGCTTACTGTGTTCGTGCTGACCAAGTCCGATTTGTGCGAGGACTTGGACGCCAAACTCGCCGCGCTCGAGGACCTGCGCGAGCAGGGCAGCCCGATTGTTGCGCTGAACGCCAGAGACCCCAACGCCGTAGAGCAGCTAGCTCCGTGGACTGGGCCCGGTAGTTCGGTGGTCTTGGTTGGGTCCTCTGGCGCAGGCAAATCTACGCTGACCAACTCGCTGCTTGGCATCGACAAGCAGAAGACCGCTGCCGTCCGTGCAACCGACAGTCGCGGTCGCCACACCACGACCTATCGCAGTTTGATCGCGCTGCCCAGCGGCGGCTGCCTTATCGATACGCCGGGTATGCGCGAGCTCAAACTTACCGGTGAAGAAGACCTCGCCGAAGGTGGATTCGACGATGTTGAAGCGGTGATGGCGGGCTGCCGGTTCAGCGATTGCGCGCATGTCACCGAGCCAGGCTGTGCGGTGCTGGCCGCGCTTGAATCCGGCGCGCTGACCGAGCAGCGTTTGGCGCACTATCTGAAGCTGCAGGACGAGCTGGCAGCTGCGGCCGGCGGGCTTGCAGCGCAGCGAGCACGTCGCGCTGCCGATAAGTCTGGCAATCAGCAGTTCGGCAAACGATTGACGGAAAAGTACGGCCGGCGATAGAGAGTTTGCAGCGCAGCGTTCGACGCACTGGGGGAGTGCACGTGATGGATTCAAGCTCGATGGATGCAAGCCCGATGGATGCGAGCCTCGTCCACCATTTGGCGCTCGATGCGCGGATGTGCGACGCAGTGAAGGGCATACGGCTGCTAAGTTTGGTCAGCTGGCCGGCAGCGGAGCAGCAGCGCTTCATCAGCGGCTGGCATCGCGGCAAACCGTCGCTTCCGCAGATCGCCTATCCCAAAACCGATTTGTCCGATGTGCGCGACGAGCTGGAATCCATCATCAAGGCCTGTGATCGCGATCATCCCCTTGGCGAGTATCTGCATCGCACAGCCAGCAGCTATGAAGTGGCGGCAGATCTGATCACCACATTGGGTACGCCTGCGGCGACCGACCATTCAATCTCTTTGTTCGGGCGTCCCGGCGACACGCTGCCGGGCTCCGATCTAAGCAATATCGACGCCGCGCGACACTTCATTGGTCTGGCCGATGACATGGATGCCGGTCTCGCCAGCGTCGAAGCCGACTACGTTTTGTCGGCCGAGGTGATGCAGCACGAGTTGCAAATAGCGCTCGATGCCTTCTTTGTCCACCACACGGTACGAGTCGAGATCGATCCCAACCTGATTGCTAAAGCCGCTGCCGGTGCTACCCGCGTGCGTCTGCGCT
>JBBSIY010000179.1:0-7197 GCA_038257785.1 Lysobacterales bacterium | reverse complement strand
TCGCCTCGCACGCCGCGACATGCTGCCCCCAGAACGCCCTCGACTGTTTATCCGCCATCACCGCCACTCCATTCGAAAAGAGCAGCAGGCTGCGTTAGGTCGCCGGTGAATTAGTAGGTGTCGTCAGCGCGCGCTTACGAACGGATTGCCTTCCACGTGGGTGCAAGCCATCCTCAGCTGCAAGGACAGTATGTTTGGGCAGTTGAACGACCGAGTTCGTGAAGCTGCGACGATTCCGCAGGGTCGCAATCTTGATCCAGAACGGATGCGGGCCATGTGCTTCGCAGCACTAGAGGAAATGCTGACATGAGCACGATTGGCGACATCTTTAATATCCCGGAAGCCGTCCATCAGGGCGACTTCGTGCTGCGCCTGACAGAAGGGCTGCAGGTTGATCGACGCAAGGAAACCTTGCGCCAGTACGTGGTCACGGAGCAGCTTGTTCGCAGCTTTGACCAGGCGCTATCGCTGATTGGCACCGCCGTAGGCAGCAACAGCTCAAAGGGTGCCTATCTGCATGGCAGTTTCGGCAGTGGCAAGAGCCACTTCATGGCCGTGCTCAACATGGTGCTAGAAGGCGACGCGGATGCGCGCGCACTGCCAGAGCTTGCGGCCACGATCAGCACGCACAACCGATGGTGGGAGGGCGGCAAGTATCTAGTCGTGCCGTTCCACATGATCGGTGCCGAAAGCATGGAGTCGGCGATTCTTGGCGGCTACGCGGCTTTCGTTCGCGCGCATCATCCAGAGGCACCCACGCCCGGCTTTTATCGCAGCGCCGAGTTGATCACCGATGCAAACCGATTGCGTGGCCAGATGGGCGACGAACGTTTTTTCGCGGCAATGGCCGGAAACTCAGGAGGCGCGGACGGGTGGGGCAGCATGGGAGGCTGGGATTCGCTGAGCTATGCCGCCGCTGTGGAGGCGTCTCCTGAAGACAGTGAGCACCAGCGGCTCGTCGGTGAGCTGGTCGATACGTTCTTCAGTCACCTCAGAGGTGAGGCTACCGCCAGGAGTTACGTCAGTTTGGATCGCGGCTTGGCGATCTTGTCCCGGCATGCCATGACGCTTGGGTATCGCGCTGTTGTCTTGTTTTTGGATGAGCTAATTTTGTGGCTCGCGAGCCATTCGCAAGATTCGGCGTTTCTTAATCGCGAAGGTCAAAAGGTATCGAAACTAGTCGAGGCAGGCGATGCCGATCGTCCCATTCCGATCGTGAGTTTCATTGCCCGTCAGCGCGATCTGCGCGAGCTGGTGGGCGCGTCGGTTCCGGGTGCGCAGCAGCTCGCCTTTGCGGACGTATTGCAATGGTGGGAAGCGCGCTTTGACAAGATCATGCTCGAAGACCGCAACCTGCCGGCCATCATCGAGCGCCGCCTGCTGCAGGTGAAGGGGCCAGAACAGAAGCGAGCGCTGCACGAGGCGTTTGAGCGCACTGCAAGCGTTCGCCGTGAAGTGCTCGACATCCTGTTGACGCACGAGGGCGACAAACGGATGTTTGAGCAGGTGTATCCCTTCAGTCCTGCGTTGGTACAGGCACTGGTGGCGCTGTCTAGCCTGCTGCAGCGCGAGCGCACCGCGCTCAAACTAATGCTGCAACTGCTGGTGAAGAACAAGAACACCTTAGCGGTCGGCGATGTGATTCCGGTCGGTGATCTATTCGATGTGATCATCGAGGGTGACGAGCCCTTCACTCCGGTGATCAAGAATATCTTCGACCGCGCCCGCGAGGTGTGGACGCGCAAGTTTGTGCCGCTGCTGGAGGCAGAGTACGGCGTTGCTGATCAAGATGTGCGCGACGGTACTGCCGATCCCGCATCGATGCGTCGCTACCGCGCCGACGCAGGCTTGCTCAAAACGCTGCTGCTTTCATCCTTGGCACCGGAGGTGGAGGCGCTACGCAATCTCACGCCAATACGCCTTGCCGCGCTGAACCACGGCACGATTCGTTCGCCCTTGCCCAACGGCGAGGCCAGCACCGTGCTGAGCAAAGTGCGGGGATGGTCGAGTCACGCAGGCGAGATACAGATCAGCGCCGATGCCGCCAATCCGCTGATCAGCATGCAGCTGAGCGGTGTCGATGTAGAGGGCGTCCTCGAGAACGCCCGTGGTATCGACAACTTCGGCAATCGTGTGCGCACGGTCAAAGAATTGCTGTTCGGCGACATCGGCATCGATACTGCAACCGCCACTATGTTTGCGCCGGAATACAGCTGGTCGTGGCGTGGCAGCGCACGGCGTGCCGAAGTGCTGTTGCATAACGTGCGGCTTTGCAGCGACGACAATCTGCGCCCGGGTGACGGCGTATGGCGCGTCGCCATCGACTACCCGTTTGACGAAGACGACACCAGCAGCCCCTCGGATGATCGCGCCCGCGTCGACAAATTTCGCGATCTTGGTGAGTCGGTGCGCACCGTCGTTTGGCTGCCGTCATTTCACAACGAGCGCGCGCTCGACGATCTTGCACGCTTAGGCGTGCTCAATCACGTGCTCTCAGGAAGCCGCCTTGAAGAGTACGGCGCGCACCTGCAGCCTGCCGAACGGCTGGAGGCACGATCAACGCTGAAGAATCAGCGGGATCAACTCAACCAGCGGGTCATTGACTCGTTGAAACAGGCGTATGGCATCGCCCAGGGTGCCGTGACCGCCATCCATACGACCCATACGCTCGACGAAAACTTCCAGTCGTTGTTTAGCGGCCTCAAGCTGCAGCCCCCACCGGGCGGCTCGTTCAAAGCCTGTCTTGAAAACCTGATGGACCAGGCATTGGCGAGCCAGTACCCCGCGCACCCGAAGTTCGACGGTGAGGTAAAGCGGGCCGGTTTGCGACGTGCATGGGAAGTGTTGCAGAACGCAGTTGATTCGGCCGATGGTCGTGCGGGTATGGAACGTACCCAGCGCGATGAGATTCGACGAATCGTCCAGCCGTTGGAACTCGCTACGTGTGGCGAGGCGCATGTGTCGCTGAGTGACCATTGGCGAAATCACTTCACGCAGAAGATGGCGGCCGCAGGAGTGGCGAATCCAAGCGTGCGTCAGCTGCGGCAATGGCTCGATGAGCCTCGTGCCATGGGCCTTGCGGAAGACGTGATGGACCTGATCGTAATGACATGGGCAGCGCAGACGGGTCGTACCGCTTATATGCACGGGTCGGTGCTCCCCATGGACGTGGGAGGTCTGCAGCGTGAATGTGAGATGCGGGAGCAGACGCTTCCACCGGAAGCGGATTGGACGCGGGCGGTTCAGTATGCGAGCGCCATTTTTGGTGAGGTAGGAAGCGGTGCCGGGCGCAATGCCGGCAACGTGGCGTCGATGGCGCAAGCCCTGGGTAACCGGGTTACTGAGCGGATACAAGGCTTGCGTGACCATCAGCAGGCCTTGCGAAAACGTCTGGGCGAGTGGGGCCAAGAGCACGGTGGGTCGCGATCATTGAGCGCAGATGCGAGCCTCGATCTGGCGATAGCCCTATCGCAGGGAAGTGCGTCGGAGAAGATTGCGGTATTGGCAAACGCGCGCCTTGAAACCTCAGCCGCCGCCATGGGCACGATGATGGCTAAAGCGCAGGCGCTGGTGTCTACGTTGCAGTCGTCCCAGTGGGATGTGCTTTCCATCATCCGAGAGAGAAGCCGGACGGATACGAAGGCGGCGGCGATTGTCGATGCAATGAAGGCGGCGCTTAATGCAGATGAGCACGTCATTGCCTTGGATGCGCAATTGGTGACTCAACACCGATTGGCGTTGCAACTCTTACAACAACCGCTGCAGCCGCCACCCACACCCGTGAGCATTCCAATTGCCCCGGCGCCTGCGTCTCCCGTTGCAAGCACGCCGCCGCAGGGTCAGGGAGGTCGCCGATTCAAGGGTCTATCGGTCAGTGTCGATGCGATCCGCGAGGCCTTACGGGAGGTGGAAGATGCGTTGGCCGCCGACCCCCAGCTTCGCGCCGATTTTGACTGCCGCGTCTATCGTCCGGATAGCCCGGAGGATCCGAGCGCGTGAGTTTGTCCTTGACTCAATTAGCCGCTCACGCGAGCAAGGTGCTACAGCAGGCCACAGGTCCCGTGACGGTCGCCTATGCATGGCCGCACGGCTGGAGCGGGGGTAGTTCTATCTCCGTTAGCGGTCGCGAGCTTCCGCTTCGCCACTGCGCCTCGCCGCTCGATCTTCGTGAGGCGCTTAGTGAGCCAAGCGATGGGTCGCGGGTCTTGCTTGTTTCGATTCCCGAAAATCACTTAGGTCAAGACGTGTTGGGACGGTTGTTCCGGCAGCGCTTACTGCATGTCGATCGCTGGCAGTTAGTTCAGGACGCGCTCGACGTCAGTCAGATTGATCCGCGGCTATTTCCGCTTAGCTGGATGCCCGACATGTTGCTGGCGTCAGGTGCGGCGAATCGGACATCGGGTGCGGCTGCCCTCACCTATGATGAAGCGATCGAACGCTGCATGGTGCAGGTGTTGGGGTTAAAGGGCGGGTCAATTGACCTTGAGGCACTGCTGCTTGCCTGCGCACAAGGCGGGCAGCGCTGGTCAATGCTCGATAACGAGCCGAAAGATCACTTTCGCCAGCATCTGGCGACGCGCCTCGGGTCGCTGTCTGAGGCGCTGCTGGCGTCGTTGGAGGCTGGCAACGGACACGCGGCTTTGGGGATTGGTCTGGTCTGCGAAGTGTTGTACGCACCAATCGCCACGCAAACGCTTGAGCTTCGCGATGCGCGCGTGCGGCTGGAGCAGCGACTCAACGGGTATCGCCTCAAGGAAATAGATGGCAAGCGGTGGGCCGAACTCGCCATCCGCTGTTTGCCAAAGCGGGATGCGGCTGTCCGACTGCACGATGGGCGTCTGGCGGTTGAATTGCTGGAGGCCGTCGGCGCTGCAGGCTTCGTGGCGCTGAGCTCCGTGCTGCCGGAGGCGTTAGATGATCGTCTGTCAATGTTGGGCTCAGCTGTTGGAAAGTTTCTGCGCTCGTCTGAGGCACTCTGCGAGGTTGAGAGCGCAGCTGCATGCGTCCTCACACACCTGCTCACACCGAGCGATCACCCAGGCCCGGAGCTCGCGCGGATGGTCGCGCGACTGTGTCGACGGGAAGCAGCGCTCGCGCCATCAAGTGCCCGCGAGGAGCTTGTTGCGGACTATCTTGCTAATGGCGCCTGGGAAGACTGGGCCCGCCGCATACTCCGTGGCGCACGTCCTGAGCCGTTGGCGGTTGCCGTCACGAAGTTGCTTGATCGGGTCGCTGAGCGTCGCAGGGCATCGGACGAAGTCTTCGCGACAGCGCTGGCGACAGCAGCAGAGGCGGGTGATGTGCCGCGTGGCGTGCTTCCCATCGAGTCGACGTTGTCGGCCGTCGTCGCGCCTCTAGCGCAACACGCTCCTGTACTCATGATCGTTTTGGACGGCATGAGCCAGGATGTTTATCTGGCCATCGGCAACTCGATGTCAGCACGGGGCTG
Source organism: Lysobacterales bacterium (assembly GCA_038257785.1). Lineage (GTDB taxonomy): Bacteria > Pseudomonadota > Gammaproteobacteria > Xanthomonadales > Xanthomonadaceae > JANNWF01. Next base: position 1,748 of record JBBSIY010000179.1, on the reverse strand, counting down.
GACGTCGTGGTCCACGGATGGCTTTCCGAGCGCCCTCCTTGCAACGGTGCCTTCCGTAACCGAATGCAGCCGCACAAGCTTGCTGTCGGGTCGATTGGCGAGTGGGGTGGCGAGTCACGAAAAGCAGGCCTTTGCCCAAAACGAGGCGCTTAAGCGGACCTCAAAGGCTGGGAAACCACCCGTTCTGCTACATAAGGCAGGGCTGGAGGAGTCTCATCAACTTTCGGTGGAAGCGTCCACCGTCATCGCCGATCTCGATCAGCGAATCGTGGGTGTCGTGATCAACGCCATTGATGACACCTTGGCCAAGTCCGATCAGGTTCGTATCGATTGGACGATGGAGACGATCCCGCTCTTGGCGGAGCTACTGGAACATGGTCGGCGCGCTGGACGCACCGTGGTGTTGACCAGCGACCATGGCCATGTGCTTGAGCGCAAATCCACTCTTCACGCCGACGGCGAAGGTGAGCGTTGGCGTCGACCGGGGCGCGCGATGGTGCCGGGAGAAATCGTGGTGACGGGGCCGCGCGTCCACGCACTGATGTCGAGTTCACTCGTTGTGCCGTGGTCGGAGGCTATCCGCTATGCCGTCAAGAAAAACGGCTATCACGGCGGCGTGTCTCGCCAAGAGATGCTGGTGCCGATTGGAGTCTGGACCACCGGTGAACCACCCCTCACAAATCACGCTGCTTTCAGCGCGGTCTTTCGCGCGGCACCCGCGTGGTGGAATGCGGCCGACGATCTCAAAGTCGAAGCCGCGCCTTTGCCAGTCCGTCGTCGTGCAGGCGCTGCGACGTCTAAGCCGACGGAAGACTTGTTCTCAATGGCACCGACGGACGATTGGCTGAGTCGTCTAATGGCGTGCCCTCTTTTGGCTCGCCAAAGCGAGCGGGTAGGCCGCGTAGCACTGGATCCAGAGCGCCTTCGCGCCATTCTGCTCAAGCTGCAGCAGCAGGGCGGACGTTGCAGCCTCGAGCAGCTTGCCTCGGCGATCGGTCAGCCCGCCATGCGAATGCGAGGCGTGGTCTCGGTGATGGAGCGCATGCTCAATATCGACGGGTTCCCGATCGTGACGCTTGAGCAGGGAAGCGGAACCGTGCTGCTGGATATTCCGCTGCTTAAGGCACAGTTTCTGACGTGATTTCTCTTTCTCCCGCCCGCTCGGATGAGATTCTTGATGCACTGCGCCGTGGCACAGTGCCCGAATCCGCCTTGGATTCGTTTGCGGTGGGGCTTGAGCCCTACATCGCGACCCTGAATTCAGAGCTTGAACAGTGCGCCACTGGTCGCGGCCGGTTCAAAGCGGTGCGCGGTGACTACGGCACCGGCAAAACATTCTTCGCGCGATGGTTCCAAAGCCTCGCCCGCAGCAAAGGCTTTGTGACCTCTGAGGTACAGATCTCAGAGACGGAGACCCCGCTGCACAAACTTGAGACCGTCTACCGTCGACTCGTGGAGCATTTGCTTACCGCCGAATCGCAGCGGGGTGCGTTGCGCTCCGTGATCGACGGATGGTTTTACTCCTTAGAGGAGGAGGTCGTCGCAAGACACGGCGAGTGTTCCGAGCAACGCTTGCTAGAAGAAACCGACACGCTAATGGCTCAGCGGCTTCGAATCATCGAGCGTCAAGCACCTGCATTCGGCGCATGTCTGCGTGGCTATCGCCGTGCAGTCGCGGATGGTAACGAAGAACTCGCCAGTGGCCTGATTGCGTGGATGTCCGGGCAGCCGAATGTGGCAGCGTCAGT
>JBBSIY010000178.1:0-7203 GCA_038257785.1 Lysobacterales bacterium | reverse complement strand
TACATATTTGTTGTTCGGATGGCTGGCCAAACTGCATGTCGAGCATCAGGTCGCGTCAATTTTAAGCTCGCGCGGTGAAACAACCGAGGCGATTCTCGCAACGCCCGCGCCCTTCACCACGCTGCTCTGGCGCGTGCTGGTGCGCACGCCAGAAGGCCATGAAGAAGGCTGGTACTCCCTCGTCAATCCAGACCCGGCGCGTTTTCAGCCGCAGGTAATTTCGCTTGATACCGACCTTCGTCGCGCAGCCGCAGCTCTGCCCGCGTTCGCAACCCTGGATTGGTTCAGCCATGGATACCTCAAGCTGGAGGCAATCGATGGCCACCTGCGTGCGGCCGATCTGCGCATGGGCGCAGAGCCTGACTATTTCTTCGTATTTGAGTTCGCCGAACTGCGCGACGGACAATGGCAGGCCATTGTTCCCCGTCGGGTCGAGATGGCGCGACCGCGAAGTGAGCGCCTCGAAGAAGTGTACGAAAAGTTATAGGCAGCAATAGTTTACGAATTGCGACAATGCTGATTTCAGCGCACGCCGAAATAGGGCTATGCTGGAACCTCGAAGATGCGTTCCAGCGCTCAAGGTCATGACTGCGACTATTAGCCACATTGGCGGAATCATCGCCCGCGCGACAGAAGTGAGCACGGCCTCGTCGCTCGCTTCATCGGCCGTGGTGCAGTTTCCAGCACGTCAATCTTCGCCCGACTATGCGGGCATTCTGGCGGCGATTGCCTCAGGTGATCGAAACGCCGAGACCAAGCTTGTGCAAGCGCTCACCGCACCTCTAAACGTCGTGCTTCGAAATCGCGCACGCAACGCCGAGGGAGTGGACGATCTCTGCCAAGACGCCTTGATAGCGGTGTTGCAAGCAGCGCGTGACGGCCGAATAGAAGATCCGGTCGCCTTGGTCGCGTACGCACTTGAGACAGCGCGAAATCTGGCACTCAATGCAGAACGCAAGCGCTCGCGACGTCAAACGTATAGTGCAGAGGACGTAATCAACGACACCGCCGATGCGGCAGAGGGAAGCGAGGAGTTGACCGCGGGCGATCAGCTGCGCAGCTGCGTTCGCACGGTGCTGGATTCATTACCCAGCGAACGCGACCGCCAGCTGCTGCACAGCTATTATTTGAAAGAAACACCATCATCCGAACTGCAAACGCAGTGGGCGATGGACAGCGCACAATTTGGCAAGGTGTTGCACCGCGCGCGCGAACGGTTTGGCCGGCTATGGCAAACGCTCAAGTTCGACGCGCCGCTGGCTTGAGGCAGGAGCATTTAATGACGACCATGATTTCCCATGCTGACAACCTGACCCTGCGCGCATGGCGCCGGGGCGAACTCGCGCCCGCCGACGCCGATGCATTTGAAACACGGCTATTTTTTGAACCGTCGTTAGCGGATGCGGCGACCATTGATCTGCAGCTTGCTGACGCTTTTGCAGCTGTTTGTGAGCGACAAACCGGGCAGGATCCGACCTATGCCTTAGTTGCCGAAAAACAATTGCTAGGCGCGGCGACGTCTACGGTGCGACGCCACCGTGGTAACCCGTGGTCCATGCTGTTGGCCGCTGGCGTAGGCGCCCTTGCAGTACTACCCTTTGCCAGAGTGACGTTGGAAGCACCGGGCGCGCTCGGCAATGTCGAATTGGTCAGTGTGGATGTGCGGCGTGGCGCGGAAGACCGCGGCCTACTGGTTGAGCCGCGTGCGGGAACGCAGGCGGTGGTTATAGAGTTTGCCGCTCCGACAGCAAATGCGGGCCCGTATACGGTCAGCCTGGTCGCAATCGATAGCGGAGAAACGGTCGTAAGTGTGCCCGGCTTAATCGATGTGGACGGACTGCTAAGCCTCACGTTCGCTCGCGACGCGCTGATGGCCGGCGACTACCGCGTAGAAATCGCTGCCGCCGGCGGCGCGCCGGCGGCAAGTGCACTGCGCATTGACTATCGCCCATAGCGACTGTCTCAGTCGTCACCCTCGGCTGGATCGCCGCTGTCTTCGCCGAGCAAGCCCATCGACTCTAACCAAGCCTCCATTTGCTCCTGCAGGGTAGTTTCTTCAGTTGGCGAGTCGCTTGAGGTGCTCGACGTGGTCGGCTCTTCCGCGTCGCCTTCCGCTTGTGCCCGGTAGGGGCTGAGAACTAGCAGCGCGCCGACAATGCTCGCCAGCAGCATTTTCGGCAAAGCCAGCCGGCTCGATGCACGTTTTTTCGCTGCGGCAAGCAGCTCTGTATCGAAAAATAACATCGTTTCGATACGCCTTGCTTCATGCTCCTGTGCATCGCTGCGGTCCCTCAGATCGAGCAATGCAAGATCACGCTCGTTGCGCGACGACGGTGTTGAATCACGGTCGGCAGAGCGAAACGCGGCAAAGAGGTGGGCAAACATGAACGTTTCTCCTGACTTTCACGCGGAATGCGTGGCTTCAGGAATACAGGTGTCATGAATGGGCCTAAGTTCGCACCTACCGTCGCTATATGTTCGATGGCCTTGCCGCGTCAGCATCCGGAAGCGGACCAGCGCGCAGCAGGAACCAACCGGCCCAGTGGGTAGGGTGGCGTGCAAAAGGAGCGCGGCGCAGCTCACGCAGGGCGCTCTGCAAGGCTGCTTGTGGCGACTGCAGCTTGCTAGCTAACGCACGATGGAATGACTCCGAAAACGCAAGCGCCACGCGATCCGATACAGGCCATCGTGTGGCGACCACGGCACCGGCACCGGCGTCCACGAGGCTGCCGCCTACGCCGCCTACGCCAAGCGAGCGCCCAGAGTCGCTGGCACCGGACTCACATGCGGCGAGCACGATAAGCTCGGCCACAACCGGCAGGCGGCGCAGCCGCAATGCGCTGACGAACGCTGGTTTGGCGTCTTCATCGGCCAACCAAAGACCGGCGTCCTCGGCACGTCCTTCATCGCCACGGCCATGTGCCGCCAGATGCACCAGCGCGCCTTGCGCGGTCAATGCGTCCCCCAAACTCTCGCGCGACATCGTCGCGAGGCCATGGTGCGGCAGGCTTGGCCAGAGCGCGCCAACTCGCTGCATCTCTTTGCCGGCAGCGGTCAATGCGGGGAGCCCGGAACCGCCTGACGCCCAAGCGGCGCCAAGATAAAGACTGGAAAATGGCTGTGACTGGGACACTCGAAGTGACTGCAACAGCAGCAGCCTGCTGCTATCTACCAACAGCTTGCCGGGCTCTCCGGGCGCCGGCAGCATCGCCCAAGGCAGCGCGGCTAGATTGGCATCCAGCACGATTGATAGCTGTGCTGGCGCTCGTTCAAACAGCGTCGTCCACTTCAAACCGGCCGCAAGTCCCTGCACCTCGGCATCGATGGCGTCGCGTGAGCCATATCCATCGCGCAGCAATTCGCGCAGCCGGCTCGTCGAGTCGCGAATCATGCTTGCATCAAGATCACCGCGCCAGCGCCAGCCGCGTTCATCTAACGTCATCGCACCCGCACGGGGACCGTCCATGACCAGATAGAGCAGCGCGCCCATGGAGGTCGGCAAGGGCGTAGCAGAAGGCTCCTTTTGGACGTTCCCCGGGAGGTCGCGTTCAACAGCCTTTACTTCGGCGTCTTCGGATGCCAGCTGTAGAATTAACCGTTCGCGCTGCGGCGAGCTGGCCTGCTTGACTACATCGGCTTCGGCCAAAAGCCGCTCCAGCTCTAAAAGCGCATCGCTACTGCCACCGGAGGCCACCACAGGCTGCTGCTCAATCGCACGCAACGCCTCCAAGTCCGACATGGCACTCAATGCAGAAACCTCGCCAACCACGCCGTCCGGCAACGCCCATAGGGGAGTCGCCGCAAAATGTTTCAGCTTGCTGAGTAAAGCGTTTCGCAACGCCGGACTGTGCACGCGTGCCGCCACGCGCCCGCCAGCGTTTACCGCATGGCGCGCCAGCGCCAGAATCGAGGCACGCTCATCGCGGCGCTCCCGGTCTGCCAGCAGCGACTCCGAAAGGTCGAGAAATAGCATTAAGTCGCCTTTCGCGAGCGCTTCCTCAGCAGCGGGTGCCAAAGCGCTTTCGGCATCGAAGTCCGGCGGCGCATCTCCTAGCTGCAGTCGAAGCGCATCAAAACGCAGCTGGTAACGCCACTGCAAGGTTTGCGATGCAGCCGCAAGCTTCCTAAGCGTCGCGCGAGCCGCACTAAGTTGACCCGCGTCCCGCTGGACGCCAGCCAATTGCAGCATGCCAAACGCGTAGCGCTGATTGTCTGGACTGCTGGCGAGTGATTCTGTCGCTTGCGTCAGCAGATCGAGCGCAGCTTCGTAATTGCCTCGCGCCGCATCCAGCTTGGCGAGCATCACTCGGCTTTCGTTCATTGCGCTTTGGTCGCCGCGCTGCTCCGCACTTACGAACGACGCGCGAAAAAAATGTTCCGCACGCAGCGGCTCCTGCGCCAGCTCATAGGTTTGCGCAATTTGTCGCTCCGCCCGCGTGACGTCATCAGTGCGGCCCAAACGACGATGTAGCTCAAGGTTTTCGCCCAGCAGTGCAAGCGCGCGTTCGAAATCGCCATCCCAGCGCGCCACCTGAGCGCGAATGAGCGAAACTCGCGCCATAACCACTTCATCATCAATGCCATCAAGCAGTGCGCTGGCTCGATCCAGCTCACGCACTGCATCTGCGTAGCGTCCCAAGTACAGCAGTGCAGTGGCGCTCGAAATACGCGCGCTGGCTTCCGCCGACGAGTAGCCCATTTTCGAAAATCGTTCAATAGTGGCGAGGTAGCACGTCGCGGCAGCTTCAGAGTCCCCCGCGACGCGAAGAAATATGCATCTGCCATTTTCGGCGAACGCAGAAATGTCCGCTAACCCGAGAGGATCTGCCAATTCAATGGCGCGAAGGAATTCCGCGTCTCCCGCCATGTCGCTGCGACTAAGAAGCGCTCCGCCGATACCCCTGCTTGCCCACGCCTCACTCGCCACATCGCCCAACAGCACGGCCTCATCTCGGGCGAGCCTCAACCACGCCTCACTGACCTCACCTAAGCCACCCCAGGCCGCGAGCTGGGCAAGCTGAAACTGCAGCCACATTCTGTCCGGCGATGGCTCGTGACTCCGCCATAGCGCCAAAGCCGCCATGGGCAAGGCGCGCAGCGCAGCGCGCCTATCGCCTGCAGATATTGCGGACGCGATCAGCTCGCCCATTTCGACGCGACCCAGCAAGGCTGCGGTTGAGGCATCGCCATCCCTAATCTCACAGTGAATAATCACGGTGAGCTTCGCCCAAGGCAGCAATTTGCCGACTCGGAGTCGGAGACGCGCCTCGCCGCGCGCGTCTCCGCGGACTGTACTCGCCTCTGTCGAGTAGCCCATCGGATCGCTGTTGATCCAGCGCAGGCCTGATTGATCTGCTGCCACAAGCAGATCAAGGCCGTGCTCGTGCAGATCGATCACATAGCGCTGACCCGGGTTGAGGTTATGGATCGCCAAGGTCTCGTCACTGACCTCGACGAGCGGCCGGAGCTCAGCCCCACAGCTCTCGAACTGGGTTTCGAAGGGGACCGCCGCTAGCGAGGCAGCCTGCGCAAACAGGCTGAAGCTGGCCAGCACTCCCATGACTATCCATCGCATAGGCCAATGATCGCGCATGCATGGTGAAGCTGACGAGTGCCGAAAGCTGACGCATCGCTTCGTTCGGCATCGCGATGTCGAATCGACGTGTGGCTCTTGTGGGCGCGGTCGCGAATTCGTCAAGTCATGGGTTCATCAGCGCCGGATCAATACGCCGAGTTGTGCACCGCCTGCACCGCCCGCCCGCTTGGGTCGAGGACGTTCTTGAGTGAGGCGTCCCACTCCAACGCTGCGGCAGTTGAACACGCTACTGACGGCCCACCCGGCACACATTCGGCAGCATAAGGCTGCGGGTAGTGGCGGTGAAACAGCTCGCGATAGAGGTAGGCTTCTTTGGTGAGCGGGGTGTTGTATGGGAAGCGGAAGCGCGCGCTGGCGAGCTGCTGATCGCTGACCTCATTCTCGGCATGCGCCTTCAATGAATCGATCCACGAATAGCCGACGCCGTCGGAAAACTGCTCCTTCTGCCGCCACAGCACGTTGTCTGGCAGATAGCCGGCAAACGCCTCGCGCAAGAACTGCTTTTCGATGCGCTCGCGCTGCTTGCCGGAAAGTTTGACCTCAGGGTCCAAGCCCATCGCGACGTCAATAAAGCGGCGATCAAGAAACGGCACGCGCGCCTCAACGCCCCAGGCGGCCATCGACTTGTTGGCGCGCAAGCAGTCGAACAGATGCAGCGCGTCGAGTTTTCGCACGGTTTCTTCATGCAGCGCCTCCGCACTGGGCGCTTTATGAAAATACAGATAGCCGCCAAACAGCTCGTCCGAGCCCTCGCCCGAGAGCACCATCTTGATGCCCATCGCGCGAATGCGCCGCGCCATTAAATACATCGGCGTCGATGCGCGAATGGTCGTCACGTCATAGGTTTCAAGATGGCGAATGACATCCGCCAAGGCATCAATCCCTTCCTGCACGGTGAAGTGCAGCTCGTGGTGCACGGTGCCGATGTGCGCCGCTACGTCGCGCGCAGCCTTCAGATCCGGCGACTCCGGCAAGCCGACCGCAAAACTGTGCAGCTGCGGCCACCACGCTTCGGTCTTTTCGTCTTCTTCGACACGACGACCGGCGTACTTCTTCGCGATGGCCGCTACCAGTGACGAATCCAGCCCACCTGACAGCAGCACGCCGTAAGGCACATCGCTCATCATGTGACTTTTGACCGAGGCTTCAAAGGCGGCTCGCAGTGCGGCGTGATCGCGGCTGCCGCCGGTGACATCTTTGAACTCGCGCCAAGTCGGCCGGTAGAAACGAGCGGGCTCTGCGTCGCCTGATCGCCAGAAGTGGCCCGGTGGAAACTCGCGTGCATCGGTGCAGACCGGCGTCAGCGCTTTCAGCTCTGACGCGATGTACAGCGTGCCGTGCTGATCGTGACCGTAGTACAGCGGAATGATCCCGATCGGGTCGCGTGCAACCAGCCAGCGATGCGTCGCCACATCCCACAGCACAAAAGCAAACATGCCTTCCAGCCGGTTAAGGAACTCGTCAATCTGCGCGGCGCTGCCGGCGCGCCGATACAGCGGCAGTATCACTTCGCAATCCGAATGCGTAGCAAACGCATAGCCGGCCTCAAGCTCGGCCCGCAGCGCGCGATGGTTGTATATCTCGCCGTTGACTGCCAGCACCTGACC
>JBBSIY010000177.1:0-7323 GCA_038257785.1 Lysobacterales bacterium | reverse complement strand
CCTCGAAGGCCGACTCACTGCCGACCAGCTCGACCATTTCCGCATGGAGGTCGATGGTCGCGGTATCAGCTCGTATCCGCATCCGTGGCTGATGCCGGACTTCTGGCAGACGCCAACGGTGTCGATGGGCCTCGGGCCTATCAGCGCGATCTATCAGGCGCGGTTCTGCAAGTACCTCGAAGGCCGCGGGCTGATTCCGAAGTCTGATCGCAAGATCTGGTGTTTCCTTGGCGACGGCGAGTGCGACGAGCCAGAGAGCTTGGGTGCCATTTCACTGGCCGGGCGCGAAGGCCTCGACAATCTCATCTTCGTTATCAACTGCAACCTGCAGCGACTGGACGGCCCGGTGCGCGGCAACGGCAAGATCATCCAAGAGCTAGAAGGCTCGTTCCGCGGTGCCGAATGGAACGTGTTGAAAGTGGTGTGGGGCGGCTATTGGGATCCGCTCTTGGCGCGCGACAAAGACGGCGTGCTGCGCAAGCTGATGATGGAAACCGTCGACGGCGAGTATCAAAACTGCAAGGCGTTTGGCGGCAAGTACACGCGCGACAATTTCTTCGGCAAGTATCCCGAGACGGCGGCGATGGTCGCCAATCTGTCGGACGAAGATATCTGGCGGCTCAATCGTGGCGGTCACGATCCGCACAAGGTCTATGCCGCCTACCGCCAAGCCAGCAATCACAAGGGTCAGCCGACCGTCATTCTGGCAAAGACGGTTAAAGGCTACGGCATGGGCAAGTCGGGTGAGTCGCTCAACCCGAGCCATCAAACCAAGAAGCTCGACGACGCCGCGGTAAAGGATTTCCGCGATCGCTTCAATATTCCGGTGACTGACGAGCAGCTGCCCGAGGTGCCGTTCTATCACCCTGGCGAAGACTCGAAAGAGGTGCAATACCTAAAGGCGCGTCGCGAGAAGCTGGGCGGATCGCTGCCGCAGCGTCGGCAGAAGGCCGACGAGTCGCTGCCGACGCCGGAGCTGGCCGTATTTGATCGCTTGATGAAGGCCTCAGGCGAGCGCGAAATCTCCACCACCATGGCCTTCGTGCAGGCGCTCAACATCATCCTGCGCGACAAGCAGGTTGGCCCGCGCGTAGTACCGATTGTGGCCGACGAAGCACGCACGTTCGGCATGGAAGGTCTGTTTCGACAGATCGGCATCTACGCGCCGCACGGGCAGAAGTACAAGCCGGTCGATGCCGACCAGCTGATGTACTACCGCGAAGATGCCGCCGGGCAGGTGCTGGAAGAAGGCATCACCGAAGCGGGTGCGTTCTCATCGTGGATGGCGGCGGCGACCAGCTACAGCACCAATAACCTGCAAATGCTGCCGTTCTACATCTACTACTCGATGTTCGGCTTCCAGCGCATCGGCGATTCGGCCTGGCAGGCCGCTGACATGCGCGCGCGCGGCTTCTTGCTCGGCGCCACGGCAGGCCGCACGACGTTGAATGGCGAAGGTCTACAGCACGAAGACGGTCACTCGCATTTGTTGGCCGGCAGCATTCCCAACTGTCGCCCGTACGATCCGACGTTTGGCTTCGAGGTCGCGGTGATTCTGCAGTACGGCATGCGCCGCATGCTGACCGAGCAGATCGACGAGTACTACTACCTCACGCTGATGAACGAAAACTACAGCCATCCGGAAATGCCGGAAGGGGCTGCCGACGGCATCATCAAAGGCATGTATCTGCTGAGCTCGCCGGGCAAGCCGAAGAAGGGCGAGCTGCGCGTGCAGCTGCTCGGCTCCGGCACCATCCTGCGCGAATCCATTGCGGCTGCCGAACTGCTGCAGAAAGATTTTGGCGTCAGCGCCGACATCTGGTCCTGCCCGAGCTTCACCGAGCTGCGGCGCGACGGCTATGACACCGAGCGCTGGAACCGCCTGCACCCCGAAGCGAAGACGCCGCGCAAGAGCTACGTCGAGGCGTGTTTGGGTGGCCGCACGGGGCCCGTAATCGCAGCCACCGACTACGTGCGTCAGTTCGCCGACCAGATCCGCGCCTTCGTGCCTGCACGCTACATGGTGCTTGGCACCGACGGCTTCGGTCGCTCGGATACGCGCGCCAACCTGCGTCGCTTCTTCGAAGTAGATCGCTACTACATCGCCCACGCCGCGATTGCTGCACTTGCCGCGGAAGGTCAGATGAACGCCAAAGACGTGGCCCGTGCGATCAAGGAATACAAGATCGATGCGGAGAAGGTGAATCCGGTAACGGTTTGAGCTGACCGGATTCAGGATTGGCTACGGCGCGTCAGGCGCGTCGTAGCCGCCACTGCAGCGAGAAAAATTGGCTGCCCTGCAATCTGCTACTCCATCGCGAGCCGATCTAGCGCCACCTGCAGCATTGAGCGCACGCCTAACTTCATGGCGGCTTCGTCGAGCATGAATTCGGGCGAGTGATTGAATGGCTCGGTCGCCATGTCTTTGCTGGGCTCGGTGGCGCCGACGAACCAAAACATCACCGGCGCGGCCTCGCTGAAGTAGGCGAAGTCTTCGGCGGTGGTCACCGGCACGGTTTCTTTTACCTTGCCCGGCGCGGCGCGCTCGAGGCTAGGCAGCATCATCGCGGTTAGCGCTGGATCGTTGCGCAGGACGGGCGCGCCTTCATGCTCGGGAATCTTGGTCTCGACGGTTGCACCGTGCGCAGCCGCGACATTTTCGGCGATGCGCTGCAAATCAGCGTGCGCGGCGCTGCGCATATCGGGCTCGAAGCTGCGGATGGTGCCGGTCATCTCCACGCTATCGGGAATGATGTTAAAGCGCACGCCGCCCTGTACGGTTCCGAAGCTGACCACGAGCGGCGCGCGGGTGAGTTCAGCACGACGACTGACCACGCTCTGCGCACTGCTGACGATGTCCGCTGCGGTGACGATGGGATCAACCCCGCGCCACGGCGTTGAGCCATGGGTTTGGCTGCCGACAACCTTGATCCTGAAGCTGTCCGCTGCCGCCATCAGCGGGCCAGATCGATACCTGATGCTGTCGGATGGGATGCCAGCGATGACGTGCAGACCAAATACAGCAGCGGGTTTGAAGTCGGCGAACACGCCCTCATCCAACATCAGCCGCGCGCCCCCCTTCTCACCCGCCGGCGGACCTTCCTCAGCCGGCTGAAATACGAACATCACCGCGCCGGGCAGCGCGTCGCGCATGCCGGCGAGCGCTTCGGCGACGCCCATCAACATCGCGGTGTGCGAGTCGTGGCCGCAGGCATGCATGACGCCCACCGTCTGACCTGCGAACTCGGCACTGACCTTGGATGCAAACGGCAGCGCGTTACGCTCGGTCACCGGCAGCGCGTCCATATCGGCGCGCAGCGCAATGTTTGGGCCGGGTTTTGCACCGCGCAGAATTCCCACAACGCCGGTGTGTGCGATGTTGGTTTTCACTTCCAACCCCAAGGCTTTCAAATGCGCGGCAACGATGCCGGCCGTGCGCTTTTCGCGATTGCCTAATTCAGGATGCTGATGAAAGTCGCGCCGCCACGTCTGCACCTTGCCATCCACAGATTCAGCAAGCGCGTCCACATTCGGAGCCGCTGAGCAGACCGACGCTAGCAGCAGTGACGCAATGGCAATAAGTGTGATGCGAAACGACATTGAATTTCTCCCCCAACCCAAAGGCTCATGATGACCTATTGATCCGCCCAGCTGATGCTTGTATTCCTAGGATTGGAGTGGATTGTCACTCGAAGAGCAGCAAATTCGTCGAAAACCGCCTGTGCTGAGCGGCGCCGAAGCACCCTTCGACAGGCTCGGGGTGAACGGCTGATACCACAGAGTTCAAACTTATCTGGCTAGATCGATAAGCCTACAGACGATGCTCACGCGCCAAATAGGTTTCGCTCTGCATTTCGATCAGGCGGCTGACGGTGCGATCAAACTCGTGGCTCAGTTTGTCACCGCCGTAGATCGCGGTTACTGCTGCGCCAGCCGAAAGAATCAAGTTGACGTTGCGATCGTAAAACTCATCGACCAGGTTAACGAAGCGACGTGCGGCGTTTTCATCGTTGGCGCCAAAGCGCGGCACGTTGGCGAGCAGCACGGTATGGAAGTTGCGCGCGATCTCGATGTAGTCAGCGACCGAACGCGGCCCCTCGCACAAGGCTGCAAACGAAAACCAGGCGACGCCATCACAGAAGTCGATAGCTGGGATGGGGCGGTCATTGACGATCAGCGGCTGGCCATCGCGGATGGAGTCGGCCGTTAGCCGCTCATAAAAATCTTGCAGTGCCGTGTCGGCCTGCGCACCAAGCGGCGAGTGGTACACCGGCGCCTGCGTCAACGTGCGCAGTCGATAGTCCGTCGTACTGGCCATCTGATAGACGACACAGTGCTTTTCAATCAACGCAATCGCCGGTAAGAATCGTGCGCGCTGCAGGCCGTCACGATAGAGATTGGCGGGCAGCGTGTTGGAAGTCGTGATGAGGCTGACGCCGCGGGCGAACAGCGCCTCCAGCAGCCGACCGATAATCATGGCGTCGCCGATATCACTGACGAAAAACTCGTCGAGGCACAGCACGCGCAGCTCGCTGGCGTAGCCTTCCGCCACGTCGATCAGCGGATCGCTGCGTTCACCGAGCGCGCGGAGTCTGCTGTGCACCTCGCCCATGAAGCGATGAAAGTGGACGCGACGTTTCTCGCTGATCGGCAGATGCTCAAAAAACAGATCGACCAGAAACGTCTTGCCGCGACCTACGCCGCCCCACAGATACAGCCCGCGCACCGGCGGCGAGTGTTTGCCGCGCAGTCGATCAAACAGGCTGCGCGCAGGCGGTGCCTGTAGCGCATGAAATAGTCGATCAAATTCAACTAAGACCGCACGCTGCGCGGGGTCGTCATTCCAACGGCCGGCGTTAACGCCTTCGGCGTAGGCGCTGCCCGGCGCAATCGGCCGGGTGTCTGCGCTGCGGCTCACGCCTTGGGCAAATTTCCACGCACGCCGTTCTTCAGCGCGCCGCGCAAATCCATTAAGCGACGATGGAAAAAATGGCCGGTGTCGGGCATGCGAACGAGCGTTGGGCGTTCGGTTTCCGGAATGCTGTCGATCCAGCTAAACACGGCTTGCGGTTCAACCACGTCGTCATCTTCGCCCTGCACTACCCACCACGGACACGGCGGCGGCAGCACCGCGGAAAAATCCCAGCGTCCGGCCGGCGGCGCAACCGAGATCATTTGCTTCACCGGCAGATGACGCGCGCCGAGAAGCGCGACGTAGGCACCGAACGAGAATCCGGCCAGCCAAAGCGCATCGTCCGGACGCTGCTGACGCACCCACTCAGCCACCGCCAACAGGTCGAGTGTTTCACCGCGACCATCGTCGTATTCGCCTTCCGACTGCCCCACGCTGCGAAAATTGAAACGCACCGTGCGCAAGCCCAGCTCGCGCAGGCTGCGCTCAACCATCGTCACCACTTTGTTATGCATGCTGCCGCCATGCATCGGATGCGGGTGGCAGATGACGGCGGTCGCCGCAACCGCCTCGGCAGGGTCAGGCAGATCGACCAGCGCCTCAATTCGGCCAGCCGGCCCCGTCAGCAGTATTTCGCTGGCAGATTCGGGAAACAGCGGCAGGGCTTCGACCATAGATTCAGGGGCGCTTGCGGGAACGTGATGATACCGGAGGACGTGACGCGGACTTGCCGCTAGCACGCAGGCTGGGTTGCGATTGTGGGAGCCTGCGTCAGCGTCTGCTGAAATCGAGACCAATCAACAGGGGATCGTGATCCGAGGTGCGATAGGGCTCGGGGCTGTACCACCCCGCCTGTCGCTGATTGATGCGGTAATCGAAGGCCTCCGCTTCATCGGCATTGGCGTGCCAAACCGCTGCACCGCTGATCATCGGGGCCAGCGCCGCGGTGACCAAGGCATGATCAAGCCGCCCGGCGAGACCGGCATATACGTAGCTGTATACCTCGCCAGCGCCAGCCACCTCAAAGGCATCGCGCCAGCCTAAGTCGTACAGCAGCCGCAGCGGGTCCTCTTGCGCATACGAATTGAAATCGCCCAGCAGGACCATTCGCTCGGTGCCAGCACCGGTCGGGTCCGTGTGTAGCC
Organism: Lysobacterales bacterium; assembly: GCA_038257785.1. Taxonomy (GTDB): domain Bacteria; phylum Pseudomonadota; class Gammaproteobacteria; order Xanthomonadales; family Xanthomonadaceae; genus JANNWF01. The sequence goes on along the minus strand of JBBSIY010000177.1, from coordinate 1,266 downwards.
AGTCGTGCAAGCGCTGCGCAGACGCTACGCGGGTCGCATTCCAGCATGACTGAAAGTCATTCTGGTCGCGGTCGCCATGATCGGCCGGCTGGTCGGCGGGCGGGCAGCTGCCTTTGGACTTGAAATGATTGGCAACTACGACAAAGCGGTCACCGCCTACCAGCGGTCTGAAGGCCTGCGCCAAGGGTGCTCGGCTGCCACCCTGCTGGAACGGCACCTCGTTCAAGGCCACTGCCGCTCCCACGGGCTGCACTTTTGATTGGCGATAGAACAAGCCAACGCGTATTTGATCTTTGCCGCTAGCGCCGTCCGGAATGCTGACGCTGCGATAGTCGCCGCGCTCGCCTAGCGCCGCATTGAGCGCCTTCAACAGCGCCGCTTCCGCGCTGCGCGCGTCTTGGCCATCGTTCTCAAGCTCGGAGGTCGCCATGATGTCGGGCAGCAGCCCGCTCAGCAGCGCGACCGTCTTGCTGGTCTGTCGCTGAAACTCTTTTACGCTCGTCGCACCGCGCGGCGTCGGAAAACCAGCACCGCGGCCGTTGCCGTTGAAAAAGTTCTCTAGATTGACGCTGGCGATACGCAGGCCTGTCGGCACCGTTGGCGCGGGCGGACGCAGCGCGTGCTGGCTAACGCTCAGCTCCTCTGTCAGCTGCAAACGCCAGCGTCCAAAGCCGTAATTGAGAACACCTTCGACATCCTCGAGCAGACTGCCGGCGCGCAGTGACGCCGTCGCGCTTAAGCCATCGGCCAGAAACCAATGGTTGGCCGGAAACTCGCCGCGCCGATTGTCGTCGAGCACCAGCAGGCGACGCGCATTGTCGACCGCAAGTGCCTGAGCCTCCGGACCAGGCGCATGCCGCTCCGTGGCCTGAAACAGCCGCCCGCCAAACGCCGCCTCCACTTCACCAAAGCGCGCCAAACCGCTGTTGCCGGTGACCGTCATCGTTGCCGTGACGCGCAGCCACATCGACTCAAAGCGTTCCCACTGCGCACCGCTTGCGGGCGGCTCGCTTATTTCGGTGACGTTGACGCCGCCGCGACCCAGCACCTCAACCGCCGTCGCGGCGATCGCCGTGACGGTCTGCGGTTGGATATCGATGACGCCTTGATCACCCGCACCCAGCTCAACCACCTTGCCGGTCACCCGCACGCGATCACCACGCCGAACCTTGGGGGTCTTATCGCGCTTCCACTGTACGAACACGCCATCAGACGTGTCGGCATCACCATCGTCGGCGCCTGCGGCGTCCTGCACGAAGAAGCCAT
>JBBSIY010000176.1:0-7356 GCA_038257785.1 Lysobacterales bacterium | reverse complement strand
TCAGCGAGCGTTAGATTGGCAAAGTGCGGACTTACTAGCGGTCGATTCGGCACCAGAGCAAGTGGCCCCGTGTCTTGCTGATGGTCGGTTCGCCAGCGCCTCCAGCGCTGATGCAAGCCTGCGGAAAGACGATCGAGCGCGCGCTGGTCCGGCTTGGGCTCGCCCAGTAGCATCCAAGACGCCTCGTTCATTAAACGTACGTCACCGCGGCTGTCCACCACCAGCACGCCCGTCCGCATGCGTCGAATAATCAGCTCGTTTAGCTGCGACAAGCTGGCAAGCTCGACGCCGCGCCGATCGGCCAATGCAGCACTTTCACGCACTTGGCGACCGAGCAGGTGGCACAGAAGACTGATCGCCAGATATGTAACTGAGTACATAACCACCGGTGTTAGCGACCGCTCGTCAGCGAACGGGCCAAGCTGGCTGTGCACATACTCGCCTATCGTGCCGGCCGCGGCGGCTACCGCGAACGCGAGGCTTGCACGCAACGACAAAATCACTGCGGAAGCGCCGATGTTGACGAGCAGCAACAGCGAGACGCCGGTTTCAACGCCACCGATGGCGTACTTGGCCAGCAGCGCGACAGTAATATCAACGGCAAGCGCGATGGAGACTTGCGTCGACAGGGTCGCCGACGTGCGTCGTCCAAGCAGCATAAAAATCACCGCCCCGACGAGATAGGCCAAAGCAACGCTGCGCGCCAGCATCGGGTGGTGCAGGGTCACGGTGCTGCCAAGCGGCCCGAAAGTCGCAAGCACCAGCAGAGCGGCCTGCAGCACCCTATAAAGTGTAAAAAAGTACAGCTCGCGCCGGTGCGCCGACTCAACGCTGGTCGGGATAGCGACGGAAGCCGGCAGTGCAGTAGTCAGAAGTGCCTCCGCTTGGCGGAACCGATCCCGAGTATATTCCTGCCGTCGCGATTCGTTGCCTTTGCCTTTGCCAAGGCGCTTGGCCACAATAGGGCGTCATCTGGCACGCGAGCGTGCTCGACTAGGCAGGCAATAGGCCTCGCTGCGGTAGTCTTTTTTTGAATCAACACACTTTCAAGGTGGTCAATGAACTTCCACGAATATCAGGCGAAGGAACTCTTTGCTGAAGTTGGCATTCCGGTGCCCGCCGGTCGCGTTGCCCGAACCCCTGAGCAAGCCGTTGAAGCGGCGAAGGCTATGGGAGGTGAAATGTGGGTAGTCAAGGCGCAGATTCACGCGGGTGGTCGCGGCAAAGCCGGTGGCGTGAAGCTGGTTAAATCGCTGGATGCTGTCAAAGAAGCCGCTGCCGGCATGCTCGGCACCAAGATGACAACATACCAGTCCGCTGGCGTCGCACTGCCGGTCGATTGCGTGCTCGTGACCGAGTGCAACGACATCGCGAAAGAGCTTTATTTGTCGATGCTGGTGGATCGCTCCAGCAAGTCGATCAGCTTTATCGCCTCGTCGGAAGGCGGCGTGGAGATCGAGAAGGTCGCCGAAGAAAATCCCGATGCGATCCAAACGCTAGAAGTCAGCTACGTTCAAGGTCTGCAGCCGTTTCAGTGCCGCAAGATGGGCTTTGCGATGGGCCTCAACGCCAAGCAGGCCAATCAGCTGACCAAGATCATGCTCGGCCTGTATCGCTTGTTCAACGAGAAAGATTTGTCGCTGGTGGAGTTGAATCCGCTGGCGATTGTGGGGTCAGGCGACCTGATCGCGCTGGACGGCAAAATCAACTCTGACGACAACGCTGCGTTCCGCCAGCCCAAGCTGGTCGCCATGCGCGACCGCGCTCAGGAGGATGAGCTGGAAGCGTTGGCCGCTGAGAACGATCTCAATTACGTCACGATGGACGGCAATATTGGCTGCATGGTAAACGGCGCTGGCCTAGCGATGGCGACGATGGACGTGATCAAAATCAACGGCGGCGAGCCGGCTAACTTCTTGGACGTCGGCGGCGGCGCAACGCGTGAGCGCGTGACCGAGGCCTTCAAGCTGATTTTGTCGTCCGACAAAGTGAAGGCGATCTTGGTCAATATCTTTGGCGGCATCGTCCGCTGCGACATGATTGCCGAAGGCATCATCGCGGCAGTGAAGGATGTCGGGGTCAAGATTCCGGTGATCGTGCGTCTGGAAGGCACCAATGTCGAAAAAGGCAAAGAGCTGCTGAAGAACAGCGGACTTGCGCTGATTCCGGCTGACGATTTGAACGACGGTGCGCGCAAAGCAGTCGCCGCAATCGCCTGAAGGCATGATTGCCTAAGAACCAAGGGAAGACTTTTAGATGAGCGTTCTGGTCAACAAATCCACCAAGGTGATCGTGCAGGGCTTCACCGGCCAGCAGGGCACCTTTCACGCCGAGCAAATGCTCGAGTACGGCACCAAAGTTGTTGGCGGCGTGACACCCGGTAAGGGCGGTAGCGAACACATCGGACTGCCGGTCTTCAACACCGTGCAAGACGCCATCGATGAGACTGGCGCCGATGCCACCGTTATCTATGTACCGCCGCCGTTTGCGGCCGACGCCATCATGGAGGCGGCTGACGCCGGCATTCGTGTGATCGTGGCGATTACCGAAGGCATCCCGGTGCTTGACATGCTGCGTGTCAAGCATACCTTGGCTCACTACGACGAGTGTTATCTGATCGGTCCGAACTGTCCCGGCATCATCACGCCGGGCGAGTGCAAGATCGGCATCATGCCGGGTCATATCCACATGCCGGGCAAGGTTGGCATCGTGAGTCGCTCAGGCACGTTGACGTATGAGGCCGTACATCAGACGACACAGGCGGGGCTTGGTCAGTCGACCTGCATCGGTATTGGTGGCGACCCGATCAACGGTCTGAACTTCATCGACTGCCTGCAGATGTTCCAAGACGACCCGCAGACCGAGGGCATCATCATGGTCGGCGAAATCGGCGGTAGTGCTGAAGAGGAAGCGGCCGACTTCATCACCGAATACGTCACTAAGCCGGTTGTCGGCTTTATCGCTGGTGCGTCGGCGCCTGCTGGCAAGCGTATGGGGCACGCAGGCGCAATTGCCTCGGGTGGCAAAGGCACCGCCGCAGGCAAGTTCGCGGCATTGGAAGCAGCCGGTGTCACCACCGTTCGCTCACCCGCTGATCTCGGCAAGGCGTTGCTGGCCATCATGCAAGGCAAGTAGTTCGAGACGTCCCCGGTGCCAGATGGCGCTGGGGGCGCTAAACTATCGCGCTGCTGAAACTTTGATTTCGTGCAGGATACAAATCGCGCAACGCGAATGTGTCCAGCGGTAGAGCAACCGAGTAGTTCAAACAAGCGGAGAGATGGCCGAGCGGTTTAAGGCAGCAGTCTTGAAAACTGCCGTGGGTTCACGCCCACCGTGGGTTCGAATCCCACTCTCTCCGCCATTTTTGCTGCCCAGCGAGTTGATCGATCAGGCTCTGGGCGACCAAGGTCGGGGCGGTATCTCGGCTAAATGCCCCCATCGCTTATCGGCTGCCCATTAAATCCGCGCGCGGTCAGTCCCTGTTGTTTCGATTGCAGAGGGCGGCCGGTGCCGAAATGAATTGAACCGCTGGGCCACCTTTCTCATTGGTGCCGGTGAGCGCCTCGATTCTCTGCTGGCGCTCGCGATCTTGACTCGGCTTGGGTGGGAACGGAGCGTTCGCAACTAGCTAGAACATCTCTGAACTATCCGGTTGCTCGATTTCAGCCGAGCCGCGGGTGGGGATGTGGTCGCCGGTGATCATGCCGCTGTAAGGCTGGCCGGGACCTACCATCGGATAGACGCAGGCGTCGGTGTCGATGATGACTTCGAGAAACGCCGGGCCGGGGAACTCGATGAATTCTTTCACTACTCGCTGCACGTCGGCTTTATTGTCGAGGCGAACGGCGTATTCGAAACCGTCCGCCTGCGCAGCCTTAATGAAGTCTTTCTTGTGCAGCGATTTGTCGCTGCCAGATAGGCGGCCCTTGAAGAACAGCTTTTGCCACTGCTTGACCATGCCGTCGCCGAAGTTGTTCAGCACGACGACCTTAACGGGAAGGTCGTAGGTCGTGACCGTTTCCAGTTCCCCAATGTTCATGCGGATCGAGGCATCACCGTCGATGTCGATGACGAGGCGATCTGGATGGGCAAACTGTGCCCCGATAGCCGCCGGCAAGCCAAACCCCATCGTTCCCATGCTGCCCGATGTCAGCCATAAGCGAGGCTCGCAAAAATCAAAATACTGCGCCGCCCACATCTGATGCTGGCCAACGCCGGTGCTGATGATGGCGCGGCCCTTGGTGAGGCGGTTGATTTCCTCAATCACGTAGTAGGGTTGAATCAAGCTGCTCTCGCGATCAAAGTTCATCGCGTAGACCTGCTTCAACTCCGCGAGGTGCGCATGCCAGGCGGAATAGTCGGGCTTTAAATCGGCGGCGCGACCATAGGCGGTGATGGTTCGGAGCGCTTCATCTAGCTGGCCTACATGAGACCAGTCGGCGCGTCGCACCTTGTGGATCTCGGCGCGATCAATATCAAAATGGGCGATGCGCTTGGCATTTTTTGCAAAGTTGGGCGGGTCGCCAGCTACGCGATCATCGAAGCGCGAGCCGACAGCAATAATGAAATCAGCATCGTCAACGGCGTAGTTGGCGTACGCCGCGCCGTGCATGCCCAGCATGTGCATGGACAGCGGCTGCATTGTGTCAACAGCGCCGATGCCCATCAGGGTAGTGACGGCGGGAATCCCGAACGCTTCGGCGAAATCGCGCAGAGCATCTGAGGCTTCTGCATTGATGACGCCGCCGCCTGCATAAATCAGGGGGCGCTTTGACTCTTGCAGCAGTGCGATAAACGCAGCCGCTTCGTCAGCTTCGACGTGCCCGTTGTTGACCGCAAACAAGCGCCGTCGATAACCGGGAATGGGCAGTTTACCTTCGCCCTTAAACTCTCCCACCCAGTTCTGCACATCTTTGGGCACATCAACCACGACTGGACCGGGGCGCCCTGTGCGTGCGATCTCGAACGCGGTGCGAACGGTTGCTTCGAGTTTTTCGGGGTCAGTAACTAGGAACACGTGCTTGGCAACCGCGCCCATAAGCGCAGGAACTGGCGCCTCCTGAAACGCATCCGATCCTATTGCTGCCGTGGGCACTTGACCGCAAATGACGATCAAGGGAATCGAGTCGGCCATGCAGTCACGAACCGGCGTAACGGTGTTGGTCGCGCCCGGGCCCGAGGTCACCAAGGCGACGCCAACGCGTCCGCTCGCACGCGAATAGCCGGCCGCCATGAACCCTGCGCCCTGCTCATTGGCGGGCACGATGAGCGGCATCTGCGAGCCGTTCTTCTCGACCTGCGCTTGGTTGTAAAGAAACACGGCGTCGTACGTGGGCAGAATCGCGCCACCCGAGTAGCCAAAAATAGTTGTCGTGCCCTCGTCCGCAAGGACTTGGACGACCATCTGCGCGCCGCTCATGCGGGTTCCAGCCAAGGGATGTGGTGTGGTGGCGGGGGCAGCAGCGTTGCGCGTCATGATCAGGCGTTCTCGGCGGACAGAATGAGCAGTAAGGAGATTCTTTTTAGAGGCTGCAACCTAGAAAAGCCAGCTCGGCATTTGCATATCGTTCTGCACATCGAGACAACGCACTCTCGAAGTGACCAACGACGCGCTAATCGACTACGCTTAGACAGGGGGAGCTGCGTCGGCCATACACGCTTGGAGTCTCATGCGACACATCATTGCGATATCGCTGCAAAACGAGGCGGGAGCGCTGACGCGCGTCGCCGGACTTTTTTCTACGCGCGGCTACAACATCGAGTCGCTGTCTGTAGCGGCCACTGAGGACGCTGACATTTCGCGCATCACCCTGGTGACCAAGGGCTCAGATGCTGTCATTGCGCAGATTCTTAATCAGCTGAGCAAGTTGATTGACGTGGTGGAAGTGGCAGACATGACCTTGGGTGAACACGTCGAGCGGGAGCTGGCGGTGCTCAAACTAAAGGTGCCGGAGCCGCAGGCTGATGCGGTTCGCGGCTATGTGCTGCGCGGCGGCGGTCGGGTGCTCAGCAGTGAGAACGGTCAGTTCGTTGTTGAGCTGACGGCGAGCGAGTCCGAGATCAACGGCTTCATCGCCGAGCTGGCCAGCGGTGCCGAACTGCTCGAGGTGGTGCGCTCGGGTGCGTTGGGGATGTCGCTCTAGGCCAATTAGAGGCTAGGCGTGTTGCCCAGCAAGAAGGCCACCACCACACGGCGGCCTTCGTACGCCAGCAGGTGATACGTGCGCGCGGCGGCGGCGTTGTCCATCACCTCAAAACCAATCTGCCGGCGCAAAAATGCAGCCATGACTTCTTGGCTGGGGAAGCGCTGGCGCGCTCCCGTACCCAGCAGGACGAGTTCGGGCTTTAGCTCGAGCACGGCGTCAATCGCGACGCTGTCTAGCTCATCGACACCGCGGGGCGCCCAGTCGGCAACGACACGATCCGGGCTCAGTAGAAAACTCTGCGTCAGCGCAGTGTCCTCAATGCCTATGGCGTCATCGCGCACCCAGCGGACGCGCAGAATGTTCTCGCTGGTGTGCTCGATCAGGCTCATCTCTCGATCAGGCTCGTCCGCTCAGCATTGGAAACTTAGCGCGGCAGCTCGATTTGCGGCTTGCTCGGGTTGCGCCGCCACGCAACGGCAATATTGCCGATCCGCTGCACCACCGAGGCATCTACCCGCTCAAACAGCGCGGCAATTGACTGATCGCGCGACTCGCGGTCGTCGGCAGCTACCTTCACTTTGATCAGTTCGTGATGCGCTAAAGCGAGGTCTAGTTCGGTCACCAGACTGTCTGTAATGCCCTTTGCACCGACCATCACGACGGGCTTGAGTCCGTGTGCGAGGCTGCGCAAGTAGCGTTTTTGATTGGCGTTAAGTGATGCAGGCATGACCGGTGGCGCAGGGTTTCGAGGGGGCGCAAGGGTATCATGCAGGCCTTGAAAGACCGCCCGGCGGCTTAGGTACATCGATGGCGACCCGCAGTAAATCCAGCCGAGCATGGCTAAAAGAGCATTTTTCAGATGGCTTCGTTAAGCGGGCGCAGGCTGAAGGGATGCGCTCGCGCGCGGCTTACAAGCTGGAAGAGCTGATCGAGCGTGATCGATTGCTCAAGCCCGGAATGACGGTGATTGATCTTGGCGCAGCGCCCGGCGGATGGTCGCAGGTGGCGCGCCGTATGCTTGGCGACACGGGTCGCGTGCTGGCGTTGGATATTCTCGACATGCCGCCGCTGGCCGGCGTCGATTTCGTTCACGGCGATTTCAGTAGCGACGAAGCACTGTCTCGCTTAGAGGCGCTGTTGGGTGACACAACGGCGGATCTTGTGCTTTCTGACATGGCACCCAATATGTCAGGAGTTGCTTCGGTCGATC